>CAIWTR010000656.1 GCA_903915615.1 uncultured Armatimonadota bacterium | reverse complement strand
ACTTTGCAGATAGGGGCATCCGCGGATATCTCCACCAATGCTGGATGTACATACGCACCGCCACTCGGGACACCACTCATCAAGCGCTCGCCAAAATGTACGACACCGCCCTGCGCCCGTGCAGCATCGAGCGCAGCCTGCATGCTGTCCGCCGCACGTGCATCGATTAGTGGACCAACCAGCGTCCCATTCGCCATCGGGTTTCCGATCGGCAAACGCGCATACGCTGACTTTAGGCGGTCGATGACATCTGCATACCTGCTTGCATGCACATACAGACGCCGCAGCGTCGTACACCGCTGGCCGCATGTCCCAACCGCGCCAAAGACAATCCCACGAATCGCCAGCTCCAAATCCGCGCTAGGTGCCACGATTGCCGCATTGTTGCCACCAAGCTCGAGCAAGACCTTGCCAAGCCTTCGGCCAACGACCTCCGCCACCGAGCGGCCCATCGGGACCGAACCCGTCGCGCTCACCAATGCCACGCCACGGTGCGTAGCCAGAGCCACGCCGGCATCCGCGCCGCCCTGCGCAATTTGATGGAGGTTCTCAGGAACACAGGAATACTCGGCAAAAACGCGCTTCAGAATAGACTGGACAGCGGATGCACACAGCGGCGCCTTTTCGCTTGGCTTCCAGATCACCGGGTCGCCGCAGACAAATGCCAACATCGCATTCCATGCCCACACCGCAACCGGGAAGTTGAACGCCGAAATCACGCCGACAACGCCAAGCGGATGCCAGAGCTCGCTCAACCTGTGGTTCGGTCGCTCACTTGCAATCGTGAGGCCCGTCAGGCCACGGCTAAGCCCTACGGCATAGTCGCAGATATCAATCATCTCCTGAACTTCGCCAAGAGCCTCTTGTGTGATCTTGCCGACTTCCAGGCTCACAATGGCCGCGAGGTCTTCTTTGTGTTCGCGAAGCGCATTTCCAATCGCGCGGACGACATCCCCGCGCACCGGCGCCGGCACCCGCCGCCACGCATCAAATGCAACCTGAGAACGCTCCACCATCGGACCAATCGCGCCCGGCAACACCATCCCAACCGTGCCGAGCTGCGTGCCATCAATCGCGGAATACGAAACCAGTGACTGGTCTGTCAATGAATGCCCTACGGTAGTCGTGATGTCCATCACTCCGAGGCGAACCAATGCCTGTGAGATGTTTTCCATAGAACGTTCCTCCGGCGGGAAACGCTAAACCGCCCCCGCAGCCATCACCAAACACATCGTCTTCGCATCCTCAATCGTGCCATCCAGACACCACGCACGGGCCTGCTCGAGTGGCACACGGATGATTTCCATAAACTCATCTTCATCACGCGGCAGCTCGGCATCCGATAACCCACGCGCAAGATAGCCCCAAATCTTCTCTGAGCTGTAACCCGGAGCGACATACACGGCGTAAACCTCCGTCCAGTCCTCCGCGGCCAAGCGAACCTCTTCCGCCAGCTCGCGCTTCGCGCAGTCCAGCGGCAGCTCGCCCTTGCCAAGCCCGCCTGCACACGCCTCTAAAAGCACCTTGCCCGTCGCAAGACGAAACTGGCGAATCAGCGTCACGGAGCCATCATCATGGATGGGAAGCACCGCAACAGCACCCGGGTGCGTGATAATGTCGCGCACCGACTCGGAGCCATTTGGTAGCGTCACGGTATTGCGATGCAGGTCGAAAACACGGCCCGTGTGAATCAGGACAGTGGATGTGATCGTTTCGCTCAGCGTCTCCATGGGTCAGTCCTTGTCTGGGCGGTCCACGGGATGCATAATCCACGCGGGGATTTCAAGCTCACCCACATCACGCGTAAAGTCGCCTTCCAGCATCCGGCTAGGGATCTCATCCGAGCCACGCTGCAATGCGGCATCAATGACCGAGTCTTCAGCATCGAGCTTCAGCACAGAATACTCTTCCAGCAGGCGGACGCCGCCCTGGTCGACGACAAAGACACACCACGGGATGTCATCCGGGCCGAAGGCTTCCCAAATCGACAGGATGCTTCCGTCATCGTCCACCGCGACGAGCGAGCCGTCCGTGTCTTCAATCTCGAATTCCAAATCCACCGGGAGCAACCGTAGCCAGTTAAGCTCTTCCGGGGCGCCATGGTCATCCCCAAAGATCTCCCCACGCTCAGCCCGCAACACATGGTCAAACCACGCGTGTCCCGCAATCAGGAGATCGAATTCTTCATCATCCGGTGTGTAGAGCTTCATTTCATATCCTCATTCGAACGTACATCAGACCGTCGGTGCAACGAGCATGCCAGTGTACCTGCTGCAGCAGCACACTTGAAAATCAATGGATCTTCATCGTAGGATCTGCCCATCGACCGTAATGAGATACCCGCCGATGCGCAGATTTCCCGGATATCCGGAACAACAATTGGCGCGACCAGCTGGCGCTCCGTCCATTCCTGGTCATTGCCTGCGAGGAATGCGGCTTCTTCGCTTGGAACCGCGACAAGGTGCCCATGCCCCGATGTCACTCCCAATACGGTCCGGCTGTGGTGGCTGGTTCCCTGGTGGCGCGGGCGGGGATCGCTGCTCGATGCCCGTAGCGCTGCAATACTCCGCCCACCAAGACGCTGCGCGATGTCAAGCCACATCCCTTGCTCAAGCCCGCTGTGACCAAATGTCGTCCCTGTCCCGGCATTTCCCGGAAGCTGGCAAATGACAACGATGTCGGCTTTCAAAACAGTCACCGCACCGCAGAGCGCACTCGCAACCGTGACCGCTTCGAAGTCGCCGCCCATCGCCTGACCGGCGGTGATACACCCGCAAAGCCACCCAGATTTCTGTAAAGCACGTACCGTTTGGCTAAAGCCTGCGTGGAGCGCACCGCCATCCGTGGCGATATAGGCGATCCGCAGCTCCGGGTTGTGTAACCGAATCGCCGCACAGACCGCTGGGAGCTGGGAATGCAGCATACAGACAACGATGGGCGTACCCGGGAGCGCATCCTCCGCATAATCAGCGTGTGTTTCAATCGGGACGACGGCCGTCTGATCCGATGTGTAGCGACCTTTGACGATGTGATCGGCTGGGGAATGTGTATCGCCGGAGCGCACATCCCCGCCGGGCGTCAGAACAGCAACCGCAAACGCCATCCCACCGGTTCCAAGCCCGAGGGATATGCCCGTTGTGTTCAGAATGACCGTATCGCCAACTTCGGGATGGCCCACTGTCGCGGTGTAGGCAGTGAACGGAGTCGATGTGCCGTGGTTGTCATCCGCGATGCCCTGCGCAATTCCAGATGCGTTGAAAGTGATCTTGGTGATGGTTGCAATGCAGCGGGTGGATGTTGGCATCGGTCGTGATTAGCCTTTGTTGACCAACGGGACGCCTCGTTCTTTGAGGGTTTTGGTGATGCGTTTCTGCACAATGATTAGCATCAGGAAGAGTCCGGACAGCCCGGCACCGATCAGCGCAAAGCTTGCGGCAAACACCCGGATATTGCGACGCTCTCGGGGGACATCGCTTGCAAGACGTATGGCTACCTTAGCCTTATCAACAAACTTCTTGCCCTCATCCTTGCTCACATAGCCTTTATCGATATCTCGATATGCTTCGCGGAGCTGGGCCATCGGGCGGTCAGCAATGTCACGCTTCGCAGATATAAATCCGATGACGCCACCGATGATGCTGCAGGCGATGATGAAGAGGGATGCTTTATAGATCAGGCGGTGGATGGTTTTATTTTTAAGGTCGGTGTAGTTACCGATTTTCATCCCGGCCAGGATAAGCGCATAGCCAAGAGCGCCGGCTGCGCTACCAATCACAGTGCCAAAGCCGGTTCCAAGTGGGGTGGGCCATGGCGCGCATGGAAGGATGCTGCCCAGACCCGTGTCAAGGATGCCGCCAAGCAGTGCTCCGGCGACAAGACAGTGAATAACGATGGATGTGGGCTTGGTGTTCATGGGGTCTCAAATGCCAATGCCCCCTCGCGACAGCCAGTGTGGTGTCGGAGGGGGCATTGCAACCTAGGCTTAGTTGAGTGTGGCTGCCTTAGCGACCACTTCATCAATCCCGCCGACCATATAGAAGGCCTGCTCAGGAAGGTCATCATACTTGCCTGCAAGCACTGCACTGAAGGACTGAACTGTGTCTTCACGGCTAACGAACTTACCAGCGATGCCGGTAAATGCTTCACCAACGAAGAATGGCTGGGACAAGAAGCGCTGAATCTTACGTGCACGGGACACGATCAGCTTATCGTCATCTGAAAGCTCATCGATTCCGAGGATCGCGATGATGTCCTGGAGCTCTTTGTAGCGCTGCAGAATCGACTGAACGCCACGTGCGACACGGTAGTGCTCTTCGCCAACGATTTCCGGTGCGAGGATACGGCTGGTGGATGCCAGTGGATCCACAGCAGGGAAGATTCCCTGTGCAGCCAGGTTACGCTCGAGAACGGTGGTTGCATCGAGGTGGGAGAAGGCCGTCGCAGGTGCTGGGTCGGTAAGGTCGTCTGCAGGAACGTAGATAGCCTGCACCGATGTGACCGAGCCACGGCGGGTGGATGTGATGCGCTCTTGGAGTGCACCCATTTCACCAGCCAGCGTTGGTTGGTAACCCACAGCGGATGGCATACGTCCAAGAAGTGCGGACACTTCGGAACCAGCCTGTGTAAAGCGGAAAATGTTATCCACGAAGAGAAGAACATCCTGGCCCTGCTCATCACGGAAGTACTCAGCCATGGTCAGACCAGAGAGCGCAACGCGGAGACGGGCTCCAGGTGGCTCGTTCATCTGACCGAAGACCATCGCGGTCTTGTCGATAACGTGGGCTGTCGTGCCATCAGGAAGCTTGAATTCAGCTTCAGACATTTCGAGCCAGAGGTCGTTACCTTCACGGGTACGCTCGCCAACACCGGCGAAGACGGACACACCAGAGTGCTGAACGGCGATGTTTCGGATGAGCTCCTGCATCGTAACCGTCTTACCAACACCTGCACCGCCGAAGAGTCCAACCTTTCCACCCTTGAGGTAAGGGCAGAGGAGGTCAATAACCTTGATACCCGTTTCGAGAACTTCAGGCTTGGTAGCGAGGTCTTCGAATGCAGGTGCATCGCGGTGAATTGGGGATGTCTTCTCAGCGTTAGCTGGTCCGCGCTCATCGATTGGGCGACCCAGAACGTTGAAAACACGTCCAAGAGTTGCTGTTCCAACCGGAACAGAAATCGGTTGACCCGTGTCATTGGCCGCATCACCGCGGACGAGACCGTCCGTGGAGTCCATCGCGACGCAACGAACAAGGTTGTTGCCGAGGTGCTGAGCGACTTCGACGACCAATGGGTCGCCGCCACCGCGCAGCGGAATTTCAATTGCATTCAAGATCGAAGGCAGATTGCCTGGCTCGAATGCGATGTCCACAACGGGACCTGTGACCTGAACGAGTTTACCGGTTGCCATGGTTGCGTAATCCTGCGCCGGACTTACCGGCGGCCAAACGTAGGGAAAAAACCGGGAGATTCTATCGCATTTTCTACATCCCGGGCAATTCCTGCCGGTTTAAGGCTTTCGCCTCAAACCGGTCTTTATCATACACGCGTCACTGGGGTTACTGCGCTTAATCCTTCTTCACAGGAGCAGGAACGATTTTTCGCACATCTGCTCCAATGTTCTTGACATCCGCAGCCAATGCCTTCAGTTTGGAACTAAGTTCCTTGATATCAGCCTTGGTTTCAGCGGTGACTGGAAGCGTAAAGCTCTCCAGCGTCGAAACCACACTCGAAAGCTGGCCACTAATCGTTGAACTGATCGCACGCTGCATCTGAAGCATCATTTGCTCACGCTCGATTTCGTTCATCACAGGAGCCGGTCGGGTTCCTGCTGCACCCGGTGCACCCGCTGGAGCAGTCGTCCCAGGAGCTGCCGCACCGCCACCCGCACCACGGCCGCCTCCAAACCCACCGCCGCCAAATCCGGTCGTCGGGGCCTGAATACGTGCAGACAAGGCCGAAATTTGCTTGGACAGTGCATCCAATGCTTCCTTTGCAGGACCTTCTGCCGTCAGCACCGCGCCCGTTACCTGACGACGATATTCATCCAGCGCTGTCCGCGTAGCGTTCAGCTGCTTTTGGAGCTCTCCAGCCTTTAGCTGTGCATCGAAGATTTCCTT
>CAIWTR010000655.1 GCA_903915615.1 uncultured Armatimonadota bacterium | reverse complement strand
CTTGTAAACGTCGCGGATGCCATCGATGCTGGAGCTGCCTTCTGCCACGGAGGAGCCCGCATCGCAGGAATCCACCTCGAAGGACCATTCATCCACCCACTCCGCCCCGGTGCGCAGCCTAAAGAGCACGTACGCGTTCCAAATCACGATGAGTGGTTACGGCACATCGAGCATTCCCGGGGCAATATCAAGCGGGTTACCATCGCTGCAGAATATGCGGAAGCCCGCCCAATCATCGAATGGTGCTGGAAAAATGGTGTCACGGTCACGGTTGGGCACACCACCATTGGGGGTGACCAGCTGGCCGCGCTGCTTAGCGAAGGCCCATTGGATGCCACTCACCTGTTTAACGCGATGGACCCGATTCATCACCGTAAACCAGGCCCGATCCCGACCTTTTTGACACATCCAAATGTCATGGCAGAGCTGATCGCGGATGGCCACCATGTACACCCGGATGTCATTAAGATGGCGGTAGCAGCGGCTGGTCCGGACCACATTATGGCCATCACCGATGCAATGGCTGGTATGGGTCAAGGCGATGGCGACTATGTTCTCGGTGGGCATCCCGTAAAGGTTGCCGGCGGGAAAGCCTTGTTGCTGGATGGAACGCTTGCGGGGAGCATTCTCGGGATGTCAGATGCCGCAGCTAATATCGCCGCTTGGACGGGCTGTGACCTGATCTCTCTTGCGAAAATGACATCCACAAATGCTGCAGACCGAATCGGCCGCACAGATATCGGACGCATTGCGGTTGGTGCCAAGGCGGACTTCGTCCGGATGCAGGGTGGGACAACACACAACGCCACGATCATCGGTGGGGTTTCGGTTGACATTTAGCCTGCCACCAGTGGCTGTCTGAAGGAGAGAAACATGCAAAAGCACATTTCACAGCTTGCCCCCGGGATGCGGATCACTACATCCAGCCATATCCGACGAGGCACTTGGATTCTCCCCAGCAGCGACACACAGCTGAAGACGGCTGCGATTGTCATTAGTGGCAATGACATAGTTGTCGACTTCGGCGGCGCTACGCTTCGTGGAACATCGCCAAACGTCGAACCCGATACGCGCGTGGGCACAGGCATCATCATTCAGGGTAAGAACATCACCGTTCGAAACCTCAAGATTCACGGGTACAAAGTCGCGATTGCCGCACTCGGCGCGGATGGCCTTGTCTTAGAAAATGTAGATGCTAGCCATAACTGGAAGCAACATCTCCTGTCGACGGATGAAAAAGAGGACCTTGCGGACTGGATGAGCTATCACCAGAACGAAAAGGATGAGTGGCTGCGGTTTGGCGCGGCGTTTTATCTGCGCGACACCAATGACTTCGCGATTACAAAATGTACAGCCCGCGGTGGACAGAATGGCCTGATGATGACGCGGTGTGATCGCGGAAACATCCATCACAATGACTTCTCATTCCTTTCCAGCCTTGGTATCGGGATGTACCGCGCATCGTGGAACCGTATTCTCCACAACAAGATTGACTGGTGTGTCCGTGGCTACTCTCATGGTGTCTACAACCGCGGGCAGGACTCTGCGGGCATTCTGATTTACGAACAGTCATCCAACAATGTGTTTGCATACAACTCGGTCACCCATGGCGGGGATGGCTTCTTCCTCTGGGCGGGCCAGAACACGATGGATACCGGCCGCGGCGGCTGTGATGACAACCTCCTCTACGGGAATGACTTTTCGCATGCGCCAACGAACGGGATTGAAGCGACATTCAGCCGAAATCAGTTTGTCCACAATCTGATCGCTGAGTGCTGGCATGGGATTTGGGGCGGTTACTCCTACGACAGCACCATTGTTGGTAATACCTTTGGCTACAACGCTGAAGCGATTGCCATCGAGCATGGCCGAGACAACCTCATCTCTGACAATGGCTTCTTCCGCGACCGTGTTGGCGTCAAGCTATGGGCAAATCCAACGCAGGATCCTAACTGGGCCTATGTCCGCAAGCATGCAACGAGCAGCGAGCGCTATACGATTGAGGGTAATACCTTTGTCGATGTCAAAACAAAGTCTGATGTCCGCCTTACCGAGGGTGTCAAGGATCGTGCTAACCGCGTTGTGAATACGACGCCGGCGCCTGCCGAGACAATGCAGGGCAGCGGAAATACCATCGTTTCGAGTGAAAGCAACCTCGCGGAGTATCTCGAGCGCTGGGATCTCGCGTGGCACGCGGGTCGACCAAGTCGTCTCGCATCCCGCTACCACGTCGAGCCGCTGGACAAGCCCGAGTGGGCGATGCTCTCCAAAACGGCGCTGCGCGGCCGGCGCTTTATTATCGTGGATGAGTGGGGTCCGTATGACTTCCAGAGTCCAAGGTTAGTCCACCGGGGTGGTGGCAACTACGACATTTTGGGACCAAAGGGTAACTGGCGGGTTGTGGATGCGCAAGGCGCTACCCTCTCCGCATCGAGTGGCAATGTTCCTGGAGCAGTGACCATTAGGACGCCCGCTGGCCAAGCAGGTACGACCAAGGTTGTGCTCGAGTACCGCGGCGGAGCGACAACCGATTACAAGGGTGTGCAAACGCCGGCGGGTCAACCGGTGCGCTTTGGGTTTAGCCGCTTCTTTGCTCCGATCAGCTGGGATGTTCGCTTCCACGGCTGGTCGAAGTCTGTGGATGCATCCGATGTCCACGCGGCGCCCGATCCTGAGCACTTCCGCCAGCAGCTAACGACGACGCCTCTGCTCACGATGAAAACTGACAAGCTGGATTTCGCCGGCTATGCGTTTGCAAAGGGCCTTCCGAATCATCACGTGATTACGGTCGCGGATGGTACGTTTACAATCCCGGCGGGCGAGTACGTTCTCGACATCACCACCGATGATGGCTGCCGCGTCTGGCTGGATGGCAAAGAGCTCGTGCTTGGAGCCTGGAAGTATCAGGGCCCGACCGCCTATCCTGCCAAGGTACGCCTCGGTGGAAACCATACGCTGCACGTTGAGCATTTTCAAATCGATGGCTATGCGGCGCTCAAAGTAGCGCTTCGGCCAGCAACCCAATAACCGCTAAGAAGTAAGGACATTATGAACACAACACTGCAAACCTATCTCAAAGCACAGCTTGACACTCTGCATGCGGAAAACCTGTACAAGCCGCTCTTGACCATCGAAGGCCGCCCGGGCGCCCGCGTCAATGTCGGTGGCCGCGAGCTGATCAACTTGTCATCGAACAATTACCTCGGTCTCGCTAGCGACCCGCGACTTTGCGAAGCAGCATCCAATGCAGCGCTAACCATCGGTGCGGGCAGTGGTGCTGTCCGCCCAATCATCGGTAACATCGCCCTCCACGACCAGCTCGAAAAGCTGATTGCCGAGTTCAAGCATGTCGAAGATGTCCTTGTTTTCCAGAGCGGATTTACATCGAATGCCGGCACGATTCCGACAATTATGGAAGCGGAAGATGCCATTATCACCGATAGCCTGAATCACGCATCGATTATCGATGGCTGCCGTTTGTCGAAGGCAAAGCGGAGCATTTACCAGCACTGCGATATGGACAGCCTCCGGGATGCGCTGATTGCATCCAAGGATGCGCGCAAGCGGCTGATCATCACGGATGGCGTCTTCTCCATGGATGGTGATATCGCGCCTCTTGACCAGATCTGTGCGCTGGCGGAAGAGTTTGATGCGGCTGTCATGGTCGATGATGCGCACGGCTCGGGTGTGATGGGAGCGAATGGCCGCGGAACGGCGTATCACTTCGGCGTCACCGACAAGGTCGATATCCAGCTCGGAACGCTCAGCAAGGCAGTTGGCGTGATGGGCGGCTATATCGCGGGCTCTAAGTCCCTTGTTGATTTTCTAAAGCAGCGCGCGCGGCCATTTTTGTTCAGCACGGGATGTACACCAGCGACGGCGGCGGCTTGTATTCGCGGTATTGAGATCATGCGGGATGATGCTGGCCTTACGGAGCGGCTCTGGGAAAACACGCGCTACTGGCAGGCTGGTCTGCGCGAGCTCGGCTTTGACCTTGGTGTGACGCAGACCCCGATTACACCGGTGATGGTTGGAGATGAAGCGAAGACAATGGAGCTGATGCGTCGGCTGCGTGACAAGGGAGTGCTTGCGCTTGCGGTTGTCTTTCCGACGGTCGGGCGAGGGAAAGCACGTGTCCGCACGATGCCATCGGCGGCGCATACCAAGGCAGACTTTGATGAGGCGCTTGCCGCATTCAAGGAAGTTGGCACAGAGCTCGGCCTGATTTAGGAAGCACTGGAGAAAGCAGGCACATCTATGGAACAACGAAAACTACGCTCTGCGATTGTGGGTTGCGGGGTGATTCACTCGGCGCACGCGGATGCGATTTCTCAGCTCCACGAACATGTTGAGCTGGTCGCCGTCGCGGATGACAAGCTTGAGCGCGCTGCAAAAGCCGGAGAAGCCCTGGGCGTTCCGCATTTCCATGGACTCGATGCCCTCCTCGCTTGGGGTGAGTTTGACATTTTGCATGTGTGCACACCAAGTGGCCTGCATGCGGCGTGCGGTATTAAGGGTGCAAATGCGGGTAAGCACATTTTGTGTGAAAAGCCGATTGATGTCACCCTCCCCGCCGCAGATGCGCTGATCGAGGCCTGTGCAGCCAACAACGTCAAGCTTGAAGTGGTGAGTCAACATCGGTTTAGCGATGGCATGCAGCACCTCAAAACCTGGCTGGATGAAGGCAAGCTTGGCCGCCTCGTCTTTGGCGAATCGGTCACCAAGTGGTACCGGACGCAGGCCTACTACGACTCGGGTGGCTGGCGTGGGACATGGGAGCTCGATGGCGGCGGTGCGCTGATGAATCAGGGTGTGCACTATGTCGACCAGCTGCGCTGGATTATGGGACCGATCAAATCCGTTGCAGCCACCATGGGAACGCTCTCGCACGAGCGCATCGAAGTGGAAGATATTGTTTCCGCGACCATTGAGTTTGAAAACGGCGCAGTTGGAACCTTGATGGCATCTACATCGATGGTCCCCGGCTTCAACCAATCCCTCGAAGTCTACGGCTCCAAGGGCAGTGTGCGAATCACGAACAGCAAGGTGATGTTTGCGCAGTTTGTGACTGGGGATGAACCACAAACGATGTGGGGCCTCGAGGGAACGCCGGCACCATTGGTTGTGGATGGTGTGTGGCAAAACGACGATGCTGAGGCTGATACAACGACGCAGGGTCAGGGTGCTGCTGACCCGCGGGCCATCTCGAACCTCGGGCATGTCGCACACTTGAAAGACCTCTGCGAGTGTATCCATAGCGGTGCTGAGACATTCATGAATGGCCCTGAAGCCCGCTACGCGCTTGAGCTCATCGTTGCCGTCTACCGCAGCGCCAAGACCGGGCAGCGCGTGATGCTTCCGTTAGAGGCCTAAAGGATGGGTATCACACTCGGACGCTTGCAAAAAGAGCAGTTTGATGAGGCTGCGGCGCTGATTCATGCATCCACAAATGCCTGGTATTTGAAAAACACAGGGCGGGTAGCATTTGGATGTGAACCCAGCGGGTGCCGGCTGTTCCCGGACACCTACGATGCCCTCGATGCCGGTCAGTGCATCACCGCCACCGATGACGGCACGGGCAAGCTGATCGGAACGTGCTATCTGCATCCGCGAGAGACGCATATCGGCGTTGGGATTGTGAACACCGCCCCAGATGTCGCAACCGCCGGCGTGGCATCACTGATGCTGCGGGAAGCCTGCGCCATCGCCGATGCCAGCGGCCTCCCCTTGCGCCTCGTGAGCTCGGCATCCAATATGGACTCCTATAGCCTGTACCACCGCCAGGGCTTTGTCGCGCGTCAGGTGTTTCAAGACATGTTGTTGCATGTTCCAGAGGACCCGGCACGTCTTTCCAGTGGCATTGACACAACCGGTGTCCGCCTTGCAAGCATCACCGATGTGCCTGCAATCGCAGCGTTGGAACGGGACTTAACGGGCAGCTATCGTCCCGCAGACTGGGAGCATTTCCTAGAGGCTGACCACTTTACGGTTTTTGTAGATGTCGCAGCAGATGGCACACTTCGTGGGGCTATCAATGTGACCAATCACGCGGCTAACTGCACCCTTGGCCCAGCACATGCGCGTGATGAAGCGAGTGTGTGTCGCCTCCTAGCTGCGGCACTTCCGGTGGTCGCTGGTCGGACGGCTCTGATTTTAGTATCACCTGCAGCAACAACCGTGACACAGCTGCTCTATGGCTGGAAAGCACGTAACAGCGATATTCACCTCCTCCAAGTGCGTGGTTCGTACACATCACCAACCGGCGTGCAGCTGATGACGTTTCTTCCGGAGTCGGCGTAGTTTTGACCTATCGTGCCCACCTTGTTACCAGTGCCGCAGCGTTTACAGACGCGATGGAAGCTCTTTGGGATACGTGGGCATCCGATACTCCGGGTGCGACGGCGATGCAGCGATGGGCATGGGTTGGCGCTAACATCGACCGTGTTCCTCGCGGGATGTTTGTTGGGCTCATCCTCCGCGACAGTGATGATTTTCCCGTAGCGGCGGCTGCGTTCAAGCGAACGGGCCCCGGGGGTCTGG
>CAIWTR010000654.1 GCA_903915615.1 uncultured Armatimonadota bacterium | reverse complement strand
TCCGTATACCCGGGGCCGTACGTCCAAAGGCGTTTGTTGTTTTCTTACTGCTAGCAGCCGTAGCCCTGATGTCGATTCCGCTGGCGAGCCGATCTCTGGCCCTGATGTTCCTATGGCTCATCGTTATCGGCATCACGCTCGGAGGAGCCTACACAACGCTCCTTGGCGAGGTTGCGGCAAGCATTGGAGGGCGAACGAATGTCGCATCCACCACCAGTGTCATCGATGGAGTTGGCTCCGTAGCTGGAATCCTTGCAGGCCGGGGAATCGCGGAGCTTGTCTCGGCCTTTGGCTGGATGTCAGTATGGTCTGGCCTCGGCGCTTTATGTTTACTTGCTGCGTTTGGGTGGATGATCGTGGAGCAGTTAGATTCATCCAAGCTGAAAGTGTCCAACTAACGAAAAGACCCCGTATTTTTACGGGGTCTTTCTTCACTTAGATGGTCTGACTACGACTACGCTTCGTCGTCGTCGTCATCCTCGTCGTCATCATCCTCATCGGTGTCGTCGTCGTCGATTTCTTCATCTTCGTCGTCTTCATCCGGAGCAGGATAGTTGCCATCAGCATCTGGAATACCACGGCGCTCAAGACGGGCGGCCTTTTCAGCAGCCTGGCGCTCACGTTCGATGGTTGCCTTACGGATAGCCTCACGGCTTGGCGCAAGAATCATAATCATCTGTTTGCCTTCGGTCAATGGCTCCCTTTCGAGGAGTCCCATGCCGTCAGCAACGACTGCTTCTGTGATTTTCCGGAGGTTTTCAAGCGCAAATTCAGGGTGTGAAAGCTCACGTGACTTGAAACGTACAGTTACCTTGACTTTATCGCCACCACTCAAAAACTTGATGATGTTGCGGATCTTGATATTAAGGTCGTGTGTGTCCGTGACAGGGCGTAGCGTGATGGCCTTCATTTCCGATTGACGTTGCTTTTTCGCATTGTCACGGTCACGTTTGCCTTGTTCGTACTTGAACTTGCCGTAATCCATAATCCGGCAGACCGGTGGCACAGCATTAGCTGCAACCTCAATCAGGTCCAGCCCTCGCTCACGGGCGATGTCCAGAGCCTCACGGGGTGTCATCACACCCATTTGGTTGCCGTCTGCATCGACGACACGGATTTCACGCACTCGAATGCGCTCATTGATGCGCGGACCTAAGTCACGGTCGCGGAAGAATCCGCGTGGATCACGGTTATTGATACGTTGCCTCCTGCGTCGGAAACCGGCCTACCCGGTACTGTGCAATGGGATTCTCACAATCCGACGACGTTGCATTCTACATTCCTAAGAGGAACGTAGTCAAGATTTCGGGATTTAACCGGCAGTTCTCCAGCGGTCGACGCTGATTTCAAACTTTCCAAGTGCCCGGAGGCGCTTGCCACGCTGCTCGAGTAGCTCGCCCATGGGGAGAGCAGTCAGGTCATCGAGGTGCTTACTCACCACTCGCTCGAGGTTTTCCGCTGTTGTCGTAACATCCAAATGCGCACCACCAAGTGGCTCTGGGATAATCTCATCGATAAGCCCAAGCTCAAGCGCATCCTGTGCGGTCACGCGCATCGCTTTGGCTGCATCAGCGCCACGGGTTGCATCACGGTAGAGAATCGATGCACACCCTTCCGGTGCGATGACCGAATAGAAGCTGTGTTCAAGCATTAAGACACGGTCGGCAACAGCTAGACCAAGCGCTCCACCGGAGCCGCCTTCGCCCACGACAACCGCGACTGTTGGGGTCTTGAGGACACTCATTTCGCGGAGGTTGCGCGCGATGGCTTCACTGATGCCTCGCTGCTCGGAGGGGACATTGGGGTCTGCACCAGGCGTGTCGATGAATGTAAGGACTGGCCGGCTGAACCGCTCTGCCATTTCCATCAGACGCAGGGCCTTACGGTAGCCTTCCGGCTTCATATAGCCAAAGTTTCTACGTTGACGTTCCTTGAGATCGCGTCCCTTTTGCTGACCAATCAACATCAGCGAGCGGCCGGCCATGCGGGCAAAGCCACCCACCACAGCGCCATCATCTCCAAACGCACGGTCTCCGTGTAGTTCGAGGAAATCATCACAGAGCGCCGCGACATAATCCAATGTGTATGGACGGTCTTTGTGCCGGGCGAGGAGGACTTTATCCCAAGCCGTCAGTTTGCGGAAAAACTTCTCGACAAGCTGAGCGCGCTCTTTGGTGAGCTGTTTTGCTTCGTTGGATGCTGCCGTATCGCCTTCACGAGCTGCGAGAGACTTCAGCTTTGCAATGTTTTTATCAAGTTCAACCAGGAAGGTTTCAAACTCGATGATGGTCATATCTTCCATGGTTTGTCCTACTTGGTTGGTGACTGCATGAACAGCAGGGTACGGGTGATGTATGACTGGATATCGCGACGGTGCACCACGCGGTCGATCATGCCGTGCTCCAGCGCGAACTCGGCAGTCCGGTAGTTCGCAGGAACCTTCTGTGTCTGCGCCTGTGCTGCGACACGCTCACCTGATAGCGCCACCGTTGCACCCGGTTCCGCGTAGATGACATCGCCGAGGGATGCATAGCTTGCGACAGCACCACCGGTGCTTGGGTGCGTTAGGACAACGATGTAGGGGATGTTTGCATCTCGGAGCTTTGCAACAGCATGGCTTGTCTTCGCCATTTGCATAAGCGAGACGAGCCCTTCCTGCATCCGGGCACCACCACTGGCACAGAATGTAATCAGCGGTCGGTTTTCTGCAAGGGCAACATCGGCAGCCACGGCAAACTTCTCGCCGAAGACAGAGCCCATCGTTCCTGCGAGGCGGCCCCATTGAAAATCTGAGATTGCAAGCACAACAGGACGTGCGCTAATTGATGCACGGCCAGTGACCAAGCCATCGTTCCTGCCGGTTTCTTCACTATGTCCAGCCGTCAACTTTTGTGCATACCCGGGGAATGTTAATGGGTCTGTCGCTGCAATGTCATTGCCAAACTCGACAAAAGAATCTTCATCGGTGAGCATCGCGATTCTCTCGTTTGCTGACAACGGATGATGATACGCACAGCGCGGACACACTTTGTTGTCACGCTCAAAATCCTTGGTTACGAGGATGGCATTGCAGCCT
>CAIWTR010000653.1 GCA_903915615.1 uncultured Armatimonadota bacterium | reverse complement strand
AGAACATCATTGTTGCAACGACGGCTGAGTTTAGATTAGCAAAGCTTCAAACCAGCGGCCGGTTACGCCTGCGGATTGCTGGGATGACCCGCTACCGTGTCTTTCTCAATGGAAAATTTATAGGAAACGGACCGAGCCGTGGCCCACATGGTTTTCATCGCATCGATGATTGGGACCTCGCACGTAAGTGCACAGCAGGTGTAAACCTCATTGCAGTTGAGGTCGCTGGCTATAACGTCAACTCGTTTTACACATTGGATGCACCATCGTTTCTGGCATTTGAAGTCACCTTAAATGAAAGGGTCATTTTAGCTTCTGGGCGGGACCCACTCGTGATGTCGCAGCGGAATGAACGTGCCCAGCGGGTACAGCGCTATTCCTTTCAGCGGCCATTTACTGAGATTTGGACACTGCGGCCCGGCAGTGATGACTGGAAAACCAACGGAATTCCGATAGCCGATGCTGGCGTTTACATCGGGCAGAGCGGCATAAAGTTCATAGATGCCATCGCGCCACTTCCGATGTTTGACAAGCTGACTCCAAGCCGCTATGTTGCCGCTGGAAAGCTGGCGCCGACGATTCCGCAACGTGTTTGGAAGGACCGCTCTCTCACGCAGATCAGCTCGAAACTAAAGGGCTTCCGGGAACAGGACATCCCCTTGGTTGTCACAACGGAATGGCAACAACGAAAATCTGTTCAGATTCAAGATATTGCTGCGCCATACGTCGATGACTGGACATCGCTGCAACGCGACACCTTTCAGATCATCGATTTTGGAAAAAACATCACCGGATTTATTGGGCTCAACCTCAAGAGCAAGGCCGCCGCTACCTTAAATCTGCTCTTCGATGAGCTCCTCACCGACGGTGATGTAGATGACAAGCGACTTGGTTGTGCGAACATTGTCGAAGTCAACTTTGAGGCTGGTGAGTATTCCTTTGAAACATTCGAGCCTTACACATTCCGCTACCTAAAGGTCGCAGCGACCAATGGACCGCTTGACTTTGGCAGCTTGTTTGTTCGTGAGCTTGCGTGTCCGGATGCTGACAAAGCAATGTTCGACTGTCCAGACGATATGCTCAAGGAGATTTTTGAAGCAGCACGACAAACCTATCGCCAAAATGCCGTTGATATCTTTATGGATTGTCCAAGCCGTGAGCGCGCTGGGTGGCTCTGTGACAGCTTTTGGAGTGCACGTACCGGCCATCTGCTAAGCGGTCATCAAAAAATCGAAACGGCTTTCCTCGAAAACTATGCCCTTCCACAGTCGTTTGCTTTCATCCCCGATGGGATGCTTCCGATGTGCTATCCGAGCGACCACAACGATGGTGTTTTCATCGCAAACTGGGCCCTTTGGTTTGTCGTCCAGCTGCGCGAGTTCAAGGAGCGTGGCGGTTCGCCAAAACTGATTTCGGCACTACGGCCTCGTGTTGAAAAGCTTTTCAAATGGTTTGAGCGCTATCAGAACGACCGTGGGCTTCTCGAGAAGGTCCCCTCCTGGGTCTTTGTTGAGTGGAGCAAAGCAAATGACTTCGTCCAGGATGTTAACTTTCCATCCAATATGCTCTTTGCTGGTGCATTAGATGCAGCGGCAGAGCTCTACGGAAACCAGGTGTGGAAACGTCAGGCGGACAAGCTTCGCGATGTCATAAACGAACTAAGCTTTGATGGAACCTGGTATGTGGACAATGCCATCCGAACACCAAATGGTTCGCTCGACGTCACTCGAAATCGTAGCGAAACGTGCCAGTACTACGCATTCTTCTTCAATATCGCAACTCCAAAGTCACGTCCTGAGCTGTGGCGAACACTGACATCTGAGTTTGGCCCAAAACGGGATGTCAAAAAGGTCCAACCTGAGATACACATTTCCAATGCGTTCATTGGCAATTACTTGAGGATTGAAGTGCTATCTCGGGCTGGGATGATTACCCAAATTCTAAATGAATCTGCCGCTTATTTCGGCTACATGGCTGAGCGGACGGGAACCCTCTGGGAAAACACAGATGCCAGTGCAAGCTGCAACCATGGGTTTGCGAGTCATGTCGCCGTAATGATGCTTCGGGATGTCGTCGGCATCGCCAAGGTTGACCATGTGACAAAGCGTGTCTATGTTGTGCCTTCGTTGAGTGAAATCCCATGGTGTTCAGGCAGCGTTCCTGTTCCGGGTGGCATGGTAACCATCTCATGGAAAAAGACAGACTTAGGCTACAAGCGAACATTGAAGGCACCTGCTGGATGGAAAACCATCATGACCAAACAGAGAGAATGGAATTAGAAATGCACACGTGGATCGAAACTATACGTACGGTTGAAGATTTCCCAAAGCCTGGAATCATGTTCAAGGACATTACACCCCTTCTACAGAATCCGGATGCGTACAGGGCTGTCATGGAAGCGTTTGTCGAAATCGCACAGACATCCGGTGCAACCGTTATTGCTGGAATTGAATCCCGCGGATTCTTCTTCGCATGCCCGTTGGCAGTTACGCTTGGCCTTCCGTTCGTTCCGATCCGTAAAGCTGGGAAGCTTCCATGGCAAACCGTATCAGCCGAGTATGACCTTGAGTACGGAAGTGCTGTCATTGAAATGCACACCGATGCGGTTACAGCCGGTGACCGCGTATTGATTGTGGATGATGTCCTTGCAACTGGAGGAACGGCTGAAGCGGCTGGTCGGCTGGTTACAACGCTTGGGGCAACCGTCGCAGGCTACGCATTCCTGAAGAACCTGACATTCCTGGGCGGTACGGAACGCCTATTGGATGCGCCTGTTTACAGCCTTGTGGATGTTACTGAATGACCGTTCATGATCTCGAAGTAATATTGGAACAGCTCGCGCCGTCCAGATTGAAAATGGGCAATGACCCGATTGGACGGTGCATTGGTTCCAGCCATCTGGACATCACGAAAATCGGTGTAGCACTCGATGCCACAGCTGCAGTGATTTCCGAGTGCGTGACACAGGGAATCAATGTCCTCGTGACACACCATCCGTTGATCTATTCGCCAATAACGCGATTGGATGAAACTGCTGGATTTCCAGAGAGCGCTGTCATCGCGGCAATCAAGGCTGGTGTTACTGTTCTTTCAGCGCATACGAATTGGGATTGTGCTGAAGGTGGCATCAACGATGTTCTTGCGAACCTTCTAGACCTGACAGATTGCCAACCAATCGAGCCGACGCCGGGAACAGACGATGGCAAAACGGGTATCGGCAGGGTTGGTCGTTTACGCTCTCCGATGATGGAATCTGACTTCCTTTCACTTGTTGAGGAACGCCTTCAGGTGAATGTACGGTGTTCTGAGCGGCGTGACCGGATGGTCCAAACGGTTGCAGTGTGCGGTGGGGCTGGGGAAAGTCTGTATGCATCCATTAAGAAACAGGCCGACATTTATGTGACATCGGACATACGCCATCACATGTTTGTTGCAGCGTACAGCGAGAACTGTACGTTGTGGGATGCAGGGCATCGTGAGACGGAGGTTCCAGGAACAAAGCACCTCGCAACGCTCCTATCCCAAAATGTCAGTGTTCCAGTTGTGTGGATTGCAGAGCCAAACGTTTAGAAAGCGGGCAAAGACTGGACCGGTTAATCCTGCTCTCTAATGTCTACGTTCGGCACAGACCCCAGTGTTTTTTCGTGTGTGCATCGATTTGGAGCGTTTCTTAGATTCTTAGAGAGACGCTGCTCTGTGGCGCTGTCTAAGCACTCATTAGGTTTGTTGCTGCGAGCTCAGGAAAATCAGTAATCCAGCTCAGAGAGTGGATTGCCGGTACTGAGTTTCTCATGCATCACCCGCTGTTCTGCAAAGCTGATAGCTCCGAGGGATGCAATCCGTTCTCGTTCAGAGTCGTTGCTCTCGCTCTTCCAGTAATCTCGAAGGGTGCGGTAGTCCTCGAGGAGCATCACAGTGTCGCGCAGGTGACGACAACGTGGACAACGATACTCAATCCGCACACTTGCTTGTTCAAGGTAATGAGCAATCCGATGGGTGTAGCGCACAGACTTGCGGGTCTGCTTCTGCCCGCACGGGCACATGATCGAAGGGACTTCCACAATCACAAGTCTACGGCAAGTTTAACTACTTACCGCCATTTCCTACCGGAGCATTTACGACATTGATGCGGGCTGAGTCGCCAACGGGCTGCGATGCTTGGACATTTGTGTTTCGGAAGGCATCTGATTGTTGATTCAGCTGTGATTGAAAGCTTGCACGAAGCTCATCGGCCTCGGCTGCTTCATCCGTTGATGCAAGCACGATCGAAGAACGTCCGAATGTACGTCGAGTACTAAGAGGCGCCTCGACATCAATTTTATGGTCGGCAGTAACAGAGATTTCGGGAACGCGCGAAGTGCCAGTCCTAACGGATGCAACATCAGAAGACTTCACATCGGACACACGTAACTCAGGATTTTGTGGAATCGCAAAGGCTTTCTTACCAATCGGGGCATCGTTTCCGATAATCGAATCGGACATGCGCTCAACATCCTGTCGCGTACTCATCGAACCAGTTGACGGCTTTGCTGCCAAGACGACTCGGTCACCGATGGAGCGAACCGGTTGGACGGGACGCTTGACACGGCTGCTAATTTTAGGACTCTCTGTGGCTGGTAGTTCTGCAACAGCTGGGGATTTTATAACTTCTACGTTTGAAGTGACTTGAACGGCTTTTTTCGTATCCTCGATGCCAGAAAGCATCCATCCAGCAGCCACCAAGACTCCAAGAGCCGGCGCGAACACTGCTGGCCTCGTAACGAGTTGTTGCCAAAGAGACTGCTTGGCATATGTGAGAGACGCAATTCGTGTTGTGAGCTCGGCAGGAGGAAGCTGTACCTGAGGACGCCCCGTCGAGGACATCAGCGTAATGAACGCGATGTGCTGAGAGCAGGATGCGCACGACTTGCGATGCTCCTCAACAACCGGAGGAAACACCGAGTTTGCTCGGACGCACTCTTCCGCGACTTCTACAACATGCTCACACATGTATACATAGATGGTCACCGTGTTGAAAGGTTTCACCAAATTCGGAGAGTAGGAGCAGGTAGTTATACGTGACTTCAATACTTCAAATGATGTATTGCATGATACAAAGTACGTATGAGTAATAATGATCCAGTGAAGACCGGCTTGAACCTCCCGAAATTCAACTCAACTGGAACAGATGACACTTCTACGGAAGGCATCACTCCCAAAATCGATAAAGCCACCGTTGGCCGACGTGTGTTTTTGATATCGCTCCTCGTAATCACAGTCGTCGGGATGTTGATCGCGGCGCTTGCCCGAACCCCGATTGGTGATGTTCTCCGCTCTGGCAGCGATGGTAAGTTTGCTGCCCCCGAGCATCGCGTCGACTAGGGAAAATGTCCAGCGAGCGACGATTGTGCCCCGCATGCGGTGCCAACAATTTTTCGACCCAACAAAGCTGTTGGAGCTGTAACGCTTCCCTCCTGACGACTAACGGTCCGCTGGGTGCAGCAACCCAAACGGATGACCCGATGGTCATTCCTGCGATTGCAGTGGTGGTCTTGTCTCTGCTAACGCCCTTTGTTTCCTTATGCGCTGGGATGATCTTTCTCATGCTCTCCGGTCGTCGTAACACCACTTTAGGATGGTGGAATGTTGTGGCAGGCTTTCTTGGAACCGTGTTGCATGTCGTCGCGCTGGCCTTCCTCTTACCGGCCGTCACAAGCGGAGTATTGACGAAAACCCTTACAGGGCTGTCACAACAACGCCAGCAGAATGATGTAAACCAAAGTCAATCCATCCTGAACGGTCAAGAGAATTGACTGACACGATTGCAGCGCTGGCATCCGGTCGGATACCAGCAGGTGTCGCGGTCATCAGAATCAGTGGCCCGCAGGCGTTTCTTATCGTTGACCAAATCACCGATATTCCATGTCGTTCTCAGCAAGCATCGACCGCACGCTTGATGATGTTGCGAACCATGGTTGACCGACGGGTTGTCGACCACGTTTTACGAATCGTGTTTATGAATCCACGCAGTTTTACGGGCGAGGATGTTGTCGAGCTACATGTTCATGGTGGCTTAGTTGTTATCGATGAAGTCCTAGAGCTGCTTTACTCCGCTGGTGCCCGCCCAGCAAATCCTGGTGAATTCTCTGAACGTGCCTTTCTAAATGGAAAGCTAGACCTTACGCAGGCAGAGGCAATAGCGGACATCATCGCAGCCCCGACGCGTAGCGCCCGCGAACTTGCATCGATGCAGCTCGGAGGACAGCTGACAAACATCATCACTGAAGTCGAACAACAGATTCAACATGCACGGGTTTTGGTGGAAGCATCTATCGATTTCCCGGAGGATGTCGGTGACATTGATGTCGTCGCACTTGGAACAATTCTTCAAGCAGCGGTTGGTGACCTTGAACGGCTTCAAAAAACAGCACGCCGCGGACGACTGGTTCGTCAGGGTGCAAGTGTGGTCCTCATGGGTGCACCCAACGTCGGGAAGTCATCTCTCCTCAATGTGCTTGCAGGTAAGGACAGGGCGATTGTCTCACCGATAGCCGGGACAACACGTGACACCATTGATATCCAGATAGAGCTTGCAGGGATCCCGATCACTTTGACAGACACAGCAGGACTGCGCGAATCATCGGATGCGATCGAGATGATTGGGATTGACCGTACACGCCAATCGATTGGTCAGGCCGACATCGTGCTGGCGCTAGAAAGCGATGACACGCCCCCGATCGGCTTAGCGGAGCTACAAAGCGCTTCAACTGTCATAAGAGTTCACACAAAGTCTGACATCTCGGTTAGTGTAAATGCTAGCGATGACAAGCATTATGTGAGCGCGAAAACCAACCAAGGAATCGATGCCCTGATTCAAGGGATCGTTGGTCGCTTGCTGGATGATGGTAGTGCGACAAACTCCAATGAACCAATCGCCATCAATGCTAGGCATTCAGCCTTGATTACCCTTGCGATTGACGCCATCGGCAGAGTCATGACAGCAAGCAACGCTGGCGTGACCCCAGATTTGCTTGCTGTCGACTTACATGATGCCGCATTTCAGTTAGCCAACATCAGTGGACGAAATGTCATTGATGCCATGCATCAGGAGATTTTT
>CAIWTR010000652.1 GCA_903915615.1 uncultured Armatimonadota bacterium | reverse complement strand
GCAGACGCGCATTCACTTCAGAAACCGGCCCTTGTTGGCGACAGCTCGCACAAAGCCGTCTTACAAGTCGCTGTGCAACCATTCCAATCAGTCCTGATGCAATCAAGAACGGTGGAACGCCCATGTCAAGGAGGCGTGTAACCGATGTTGGAGCATCATTCGAGTGGAGCGTTGATAAGACAAGGTGTCCTGTCATCGCGGCGCGGAACGCAATTTCAGCAGTTTCTGAGTCACGCATTTCACCAACAAGGACAATATCGGGATCCTGTCGTAGAATCGCCCGAAGTTGCCGAGCGAAGGTAAGGCCAACACGCTCATTAACGCTGCTTTGGTTGACGCCGGGAAGATCGATTTCGACAGGGTCTTCACAGGTGACAAGATTCACTGTTGGAGAACGCAAGGCATTGAGAGCTGCGTAAAGCGTTGTTGTCTTTCCGGAGCCAGTCGGTCCGGTCACAAGAACAAGACCCAGTGGACGATGGATCAGGTCCATAAACGTCTCTGCGTTGTGGCGAACAAAGTCGAGCTCATTCAAGCCACGGATGGACATACTCCTGTCAAGGAGACGCATCACGACCTTCTCCCCGTAAAGAACTGGGAGTGTCGAGATACGTACATCAAAGCCTTTACCATCGACACTAAATGAAATTCGTCCATCCTGTGGGAGGCGCTTCTCGTTAATGTCGAGGTCAGACAAAACCTTGATACGACTGGCGACTGTGTCCTGCAGATCCTTAGGGAGTTCCTTCCACACCTGCATCACACCATCGACACGCATCCTGACTTCGAGGGATGACTTTCGTGGCTCGATATGGATATCCGATGCGCGCATTCGCACAGCATCGCCGACCATTTCGCGGACGACGCGTACTGCGGGCGCTTCTGTTCCGCTCCCTTGACCACCTTGTCCAGCTCCATATGACATTGCGATATCGTCTCCCTGACCTGTTACTACATCGATACTATCGGAATTGGAGAATAGCTACACAGTTCACTGAACATCGCGAATGGTGTGGATGATACGAAGCGATTTGCTTGCTCGTGCACATGCATTCTCAAACAATGCCCTGTTGGCGGGACCTAACCAATCTTCAGGATCATTACCAACCAAACCATCGGTAATGACGATCACGTGGTCCGCCTCACCCCCAGACAGAGAATGAAGCGTTTGGATCGATAGTTGCTCCGCCAGCTGGATATCCCGATATTGATGATGTGGTCGAATCGAGTCCATGTAAACCGCCATCGAAACGACCGGAAACCCAACGGCATGTGACCGCGAACAGTGCTCCGTATACATCTGCGAATCTGCTAAAACTGATTGCAACGTAACTCTGTCTTCATCAGATGCTTCGCGGTACACCCCCCACCATTGTTCCAAAAAGTCACTAGGGCTAACTCCGGAATCCAAGGATGCATATAGGTGTGCACAGATTGCATTGGGGCCAGAATCAGCTGCGAACAGATCTGGAAACACATCCCGCATAGCAGACCTGCATTGACCAACGTCCGTGTTATGTAGAATGGCAACAATGATTCTCTCATCGTGTTGGCATTGATCCAGAATGTCCTCGACTGCCAATACGGCACTCTGAAATGGATGTCGCGAATGGATTTCAGTGCGTGGTGGATCACCGCGCAGTCGCTTAGCCACCGAAAAGTCACAGACAGTAAATCCACAGTCTTGTTTCCACTGCGTTGTAGCGATATCCGATATGCCTCGGAATGCATACGGTAGATGGCTATAGCCGCTAGATGCCGAAATCCCGTATTTAGCTCGCAGCGCAGCAAGCCGCAGCACGGTCAGTTCAGGATAGGTGAGCTGCTCATAGTTATCAACAAAGATGGCATCCCAGCGGTCGGCTTCATCATCCGCGATGCCATCCAATACCATCAGTTTGTAAGCCAGTGTCCCAAGAGAGCCATTGTGGATGTAGTTGAGTTGGTAAAGCTGCTCGGTCAGCAATCCTTCCCAAGTCTCTCCATGTTGTGTGTCATAGCGAAGAGTTTGCTTGTAATCATTGCACTTAGCTTGCAGGTCATCACGTGCTGTGTCCGGGAAAATCTTCTCGAGCAGACACACTAATTCACCCTGTCCGACGACCGTCGGCGTTCCGGTGCAACCCGTGCGCGCCGCATTACGCAGCACGATGTCTGCCGCATAGTCATGAAATGTCGTGAAGTTAACGCGTTCTGCCAGAAGCGGCGACCGCAGGGCCATCCGTTCAAAGAGATAAACCATATGGCGCCGTAAGTAGGTCACAAACAGGATGCGTGCATTTCCGACAGCTGCATCTTCCGCGAGACGTAGCAGGCGCTCAAACAGCACCTCCGTCTTTCCAGTCCCAATGCCGCCATCAAGGCATATGTTGCCTGGCATTTGGATCGCGCTTAGCTGATGCGGAAGAAGTTCACTTCTTCCAGGAAGACATAATGTTACTGGAGACCGGTGTTGGGTCAGACGTCGGATGAGTATGTCGATGGAAACATTCAGTTGTTTGGCTGCACCCGTGAAAGAATCACAGGTCTGTATTGCGACTTCGAGTTCAGAATCGCTGACAAGAAGGAGCGCAGCCAGGTTGTCAGCCATGCGCTCAATCCGTTCGTTCTTGCCATAGGCGGATACGTAGGCCTGGTGCTGGATGGTCGAGCCATGTTTGTGATGTCCAAGAATCGCATGTGCTAGCTCATGGGCCAGGACTTCCCGCCGATGGAGAGGATGCAAGTCGCGACGCATCCGGATGGTTTGTGTTGTTGGATCAATGCACGCATCTGCGCCGAACAACAACGCACTCGATGCTCCAACAGTTTTAACACGGAGACCGTAACACTCTAGCAGTGTTTCAATCCGGTTAGCCGGATGGGTGTCCCCCAGTGATTCCCACAGCTGTAGCGCTTGCGATGCGTGTGCGCTCACCGCATCTAACATTTATGCTCCAACCAATGTCTACGGTCATCATCACTGATGTCTTCATCATCTAGCAATGCATCTTCAAATGTCTCCAACACGACCATCGGCTCTCCGTTCTCGGCATGGAACCGAATCCCCGCGGGAATCGCTGGAGGCAAGGCAACGTACGTACGGAGGTGTTCAATCGGTACGAGAAGGACATCCGATAATGTGTCAAAGAGGCGTTCTGGCAGGGATGCAACGTGCAGCAGTCGTAAGTCCAGTTTATGAATGACATCTTGTGGAAGTCGAAGTTGCCGGCCGAGTTCCGACAGGTCCATTCCGAGTGCTTCTGCCGATTCCCGAATCGACCAAGAACCAGGTTTCATTGTCTTTACAGCGGTACGCCCCTTACCTAACCAGGTATCGAATTCGGAGGATGATGTCCTGCCAAGAAGCCGGTTGACCTCGCCATCGTGGACATCGGCCATTAGGTACATCCCGATCACGTTCTCAGCATCAACTTCACTTTTTGGGTTCATTGATTAGTCTCACTTTCAATATGTCGCTCACGAATCCGTGTCAATATATTTCGAACCGTACGTCCGGTGCGCCCAAGCCTGCGGGCAATCGTGTCCACCGATGTATCCGAGCTTTCCTCAGGCAGCTGCTCAACACACTTTAGATACAACACCATGCGCTCTTCTTCTGACAAACCCGCCATTATAGTCCGCAGCATTGCAGTATCTTCGACCGACATCGCTTCATCGGATACTTCAGGAAGGCTGTCCGCATCGAGGGATGCCGCATCCGATAAGCTTCGCCGCACCTTGGATTTCGTGCTAATGGTCTCGAATCTGTAGATCAGACATCGCAGGAACTGACATTCCCAAAACGAGATCTTGGCATCCTCAACAAGCAGGTGTTCCATGACAGCGGTAAGCGTCTCTTCGACGATTCTCTCAGATTCAACATTTGAATAGCCAAATCTCCGAACCTTTGCCCGCAATACGAGATTGGAGACTGCGTACAAACGAGCTGCAGCTTCATCATGCGCCTTTGAGATTCGCCGACAGCCGTGACGGACTGCCCAGACCAGCACTTCAAGAACACCCGCAGGATAGTGTTGTCCGGGTGAGATGGATTGACATAGCATCAGGATCTCCCTTTCCCTCTCCGCAGGGCGTAACGCAGCCAGCTGCCTGACTCTGTCCTCGACATCCGGACGTCTGGTGTAGGTTCGCTTGCCATCGTTTGGGTGCTGCGCAAGTTCATCATTCATTGGCAATACTCTACTTTAAAGTCGCAATCCGGAAAGATTGAATTTACATGATTTCTTGGATGATGCGTGAAGGTACAAAGTCCGTTGCGTATCATAGAGACAATATGAAGCAGCTCAACCGTCGTGATGCACTCAAGCTAGCAGGATTTACATCGCTTGCCTTATCCATCGAGGCCATCGTTGCCGGATGCGGAGGCGGGACAACCTACAAGTTACCGGCATCGGCTCGTCTTCTCAGCACCGCGGGTGGTCAGAAGGTTGCCCAGCCAGGTTGGACGGTTCGCGTTGATCCGGATATACAACCTGCAAAGGAATGGACTGTTCTCATTTACATGAACGGTGCCAATGACCTTGAGTCCTACGGCCTTCTAAACACGAATCAGCTTGAGCAATCCGGCTCTACAGAAGATATCAACTTTGTCGTTCAATACAAGCGCTTTGCGGGACGGTACGACAACTCCGATGGTGACTGGGGAGATACGCGCCGGTTTTATGTTGACCGTGCTAACGACCCGACACAGATAGAAAGTACCCTGATCAGCCAACACAACGGGGTGGACATGGGCGACAAATCCCGTCTGAGTGAGTTTATTCAATGGGGCGTCACGACCTTTCCTGCGCGTCGGTACTGTTTGGTGTTATGGAATCACGGCGCTGGATGGCGCTCTGTAAAGTCAGCCAAAAAGGTAACCCGTGGCCTCTCCTACGATGATGTCACAGGAAACCACATCGATACGATCGACCTCCCAGGAGCAATGTCACATCCAAGTGGCCGGATGTGGGACTTGCTTGTAATGGACTGCTCTCTCATGCAGATGACCGAAGTCATCTATGAGCTACGGAACAAGGCCGAGTACATTGTCGGATCTCAAGAGAGCCCGCCAGGCGAAGGGCTTCCGTACGACGCGTTTGCCCGGACGCTCGTGCGCACGCCAAGTATTCAGACAAAAGACCTTGCGGTTGACCTAGTCACCCAGACGATCAATCGCTATGGAACACTTAGCAATACAACGCAGTCAGTGATTGATACCAGTCAAGTTGCACTGTTGTCCCAGTACTTGGATAACCTTGGAGTAGCTCTGCTATCGGCATCCGATACGTACGGCACAGCCATTTCAGACTCACGGGCCCTCGCAGAGAGCTATGCTTACGCGGAAAACAAGGATCTTCTGGACTTTATCGACCTGCTTACTGATAGAGATGCCCAAGGTAATTTTTATATCCCTGATCCAGATGTGCAAGCCGCAGCAGTGGCTCTCCGTACTGCGGTGAAGGCCGTCATCGTCAAAAATGTAAATGGCGCGCAGCACCCGCGCTCACAGGGCCTCGCGATCTACCTCCCGACTCCAATACGGTTCAGGACGAT
>CAIWTR010000651.1 GCA_903915615.1 uncultured Armatimonadota bacterium | reverse complement strand
TGGCGTTCTGCTTACTGCCCCTTCGTCTCATCGCCTACAACTACGCGCCAACACCGCTCTGGGCCGCCGTCGTGCAGTCTCTCCATGGCCTGAACTTCGGAATCGTCGGCGCCATCGCGATTGCTTACATCAATGACTGCTCCGATGAATCCAAGCGCGGCAGTGAACAAGCCCGCCTCGCGGTTACCGCGGGCATCTCCACCGCACTTAGCATGTGGCTCTGCGGCTGGATGATGCAAAATTACGGCTTTCCCGCAATGTTCTTCACGATGAGCGGTGTTGCCAGCATCGGTGGGCTGATCTTATTCCTCTTTGTGGATGAATCGCATCCATCCTTCCGCCACCGCAAAGCCATCCTAAGCAGACGACTGGATCACGATGCTGGCTAAAGAAAGCATCCTTCCGGGTATCAGCTGGGCAAAGTGTATTCTCCTTAGTTTTGTGATGGCAGTAACCGTGTCGGTTTACGGTCTCCTCGAGCCTTACACGGCTCCCTTTTGGAAAGCATCCGGTCTCTCCACACTCCAGATCAACATCGTCTCCAGCTGCGCTCTCCTGACCGGCCTTGGCATCCAACCACTGCTCGGAAAGCTGTCAGACAAATGGGATGCGCGCCGGCCGGTGATGTTTATCTGTGGGACCGCGGCCGCGGCGGCGATGGCAGCCTTCCCCTACGTCTCGGCGCCGTGGAAGTTCTTCCTCCTTCAGGCAATCGTCCTCAATGGCTACCAGTATCTGAATATTGTGGGCGGCGTAATTATTGGGCGGCTGGTCGGCCCGGATGGCAGCGGGGATGCGTACTCACAGCTGCGCGTTTACGGAAGCATTGGGTATGTTATCGTCGCCCAAATCTCCGGAAAGCTGCTACCGCAAAGTGCGCAAATGTCGATTGATGACCTGCGGCCGGTTTACATTTATGGTCCGATGTTCTTTGCGCTGGTCGCAGTTCTCGCGTGGTTTATTCCCGATCCCCGCCGCGGACATCAACCAAACGCAGCGTTCGCCGGCCATACATCCGATGGAAAACATCGCCAGAGCAACCACGTCCCGGCACCGCACCTGATCCCGCGCTACTTGCTTGCGTTCTTCTTTTACCAAGCAGCCCTCTATGGCGTGACGGGCAACTTGTCGCTTTACATCACCGAGCGGCTTCACGCAAAACCCAGCGCGCTTGCATCGTTCTTCATCGCAGGCGTCGTCGCCGAAATCATCATGATGGTATTGATCGGACGGATTTCCGACCGGTTTGGACGCCGGCCGGCTCTGATTGTGGCTTTTGTTGCACTGCCATTCCGCCTTTTGGGCTATATCTTCGCCCCGACACCCGCCTGGGCAGCGGCTGTACAGGCGATGCACGGTCTGAACTATGGCATCATCGGAACCGTGGGGATCACGCTTGTCAATGACTGTGCGGAGGAGCATCGACGCGGCACCGAACAGGCACGCCTCGGGGTGACCGCAAGCCTTGCGACGGCCGCCGGACAGTGGATTTGCGGATTCATACTGCAGAAGGCGGGCTTCAACGAGATGTTCGTCGCGATGACCGGGCTTTCACTCATCGGCATCGCCCTCATGATATTCCGTGTCCCCGAGACGCATCCGAGGTTCCGAAGAGCCGACATTTCCGCCGGGCTGTAAGCCTACTTCATGAGCTGCAGGCGGATACGGTTGATGTAGCGGACATCCCCATATGGGCGGCGGAGGACTTCACGCTCGAGGGTGATGACGGCACGTCCGTCCATCGGGGCCAGGGATGTCGTCGCAACAATTGAGCTTGTGCCGCCATCCGGCGCCGAGATGCTGACCTGTGTATCCCCGCGCGTCTCGCCGGCGCGCACGTGACAGATGCCATCCCCGTGGAGAGTTGCATCGATGCGTGGAGCATCCAAAGAACCGATACGCAGCCGCAGCGCGGTGTTGTCATTGGCACTCGATGACTTGGTTTCAAGCAGCGCACGAAGGCCATCAGTTGCGTCTGGCCCCGGCGTCTCCGCCTGCATGCCACGCATCGCCGAAACAAGCATCGCCATTTCCAAATGAATCGGTAGACAACCAAGCTCACCGTGGTTCGTTGACTCTGCACGGAGTGTCATTTCACTAGCACCCGTTGGAACCATCGAGAACGTCATTTCGAGCGCCTCGATGCCGCAGTCGGTCGCAGCGTGAACGACTGGCTCAAGCACATCTTCGATGGTCTCGACTTCGACCGCTGGCTCCACAGCAGGAACCGGTTCGGCGACAGAAGCAACTATTTCTAACGGCAGGGCTTCAACGATTTCATCAACATCGTTCACTGGAGTGACAATCAAAGTCTCATCGACCACAGGGACTACCGGCTGTGTAAATGCCACATCGTAGGCACCCCGCCGCCAAGTGGCGAGCAAATCGCTCAGCTTGTCTGCGGGTAAGCTTGTGCTGCCTGATGGTTCATCCATGGTCGCTGATTCATCCTGTTCGGCATCAGGGTCAAGCGCGCTGTCGATGCCAGCAACATCCTCCACGACATCTACATCGTCGGCAACCGTAGGTTCACTGGTTTCTTCC
>CAIWTR010000650.1 GCA_903915615.1 uncultured Armatimonadota bacterium | reverse complement strand
CCGCCGAGCGCCGGTGGCAAAGTCGGACCGTACTACACCGAGCTCGTCCGTGGCACCCGCAAAGCCATCGCCCGTATCGCAAAGGACTTCCCCGAGCTCGCGGATACATCCCCAGAGCTCTGCGGCTTCGGCTGGCATCAGGGCTGGAATGACCGGGTTAACCAGGCATTCAACGATGAGTACGAAAAGAACCTCGCCTGTCTGATTCGTGATTTACGGCGGGATCTTGGGGCTGAGCGGCTCCCATTTGTCATTGCCGAAACCGGGATGACGGGGCCGACCGAGACGCATCCACGCGCACTCTCGTTAATGAAAGCGCAAGCCGCGGTCGCAAAGTATCCGGAATTTCAAGGCAATGTGGCCTTCGTCGGGACACGCGACTTCTGGCGCGCGCAGGAAGATTCGCCATCCGGGCAGGGCTACCACTGGAACACCAATGCCGAGACCTACTACCTGATAGGGGATGCGATGGGAAAAGCCATGCGCGACCTTGTTCGGGCGCCCGGTGCAACCCGGACGACATTCTCAATTGGCAAGCCCGGCAAGTCCGCGAATGACAAGCTGAATATCGCTTTCATCGGCTCCGGCGGCTGGATTGCCCAGCAACCCTACAACCAGGGCTGCTCGGAAGAGAACCTTGTTGCGTTCTGTGATGTCGACCTTAACCAGTGCGCCGGCAATATGAAGAAGTGGCGCACCGACCAGCCATTCTTCGAAGACTTCCGCAAAATGCTTGACAAAATGCACAAGCAGATCGATGCCGTCGTCGTCTCAACCCCGGACCACACGCACTTCCCGGCGACCCAAATGGCGATGGAGCGTGGCATCCACGTCTACACCCAGAAGCCACTCGCCCATAACATCTGGCAGGTCCGCACGCTTGCGAAGTCAAAGGAAAAGTACAAGCTCACCACGCAGATGGGCAATCAAGGCCACTCCGATGATGGCACGCGGAACTCCGTAGAGCTCGTCCGCGCTGGTGTTATTGGGGATGTCACACGCGTCCTCTGTCGTAACGATGGCCCCAACATGGGTGGAGAGCATTTCGGCAACCCTGCCACGATGCCGCCTCCGCGCTCGCCCATCCCCGCCGGCTTAGACTGGGACCTCTGGCTTGGCCCGACCGCGAAGCGCGATTTCTATCGTGACTACCTTCCGCTGAAGTGGCGTGCGTTCTACGACTTTGGGAGCGGGATGCTTGGCGACTTTGGCTGCCATACCTTTGACACGCCGGTCTGGGCGCTCGACCTCGACCCGCCGACGGTTGTAGAGTGCCTCTACCGGACGGCATCCCTCGATGGTCTGATTCCAACATCCAGCCATATCCGCTTCCACTTCCCGGCGAAGGGCAAGCGCGGACCGGTGCTGCTTGACTGGTTTGATGGCCCTGGTGGTTGGAGCCGCGCGGGTGCGTTTGAGACATTTGGCGTCGATAAAGATGAGCTGAATGGCAATGCATGTCTAATGCTGGGGACGAAAGGCATCCTTGGTTGCGGCACACACGCCGGTCAACCAACGCTGTATCCGGAACCGCTTCAGTCAGCGTGGCAGGCTAGCCCGCCACCCAAAACGATTGCCCGTGTGCAAGGCGGTCCGTTCCGCGAGTGGATGCGTGGGATCAAGGGCGAGGGCCCCGAGCCTGCATCGAACTTCTCCGTCTCGGCAAACCTCACAGAGATTATCCTGCTGGGCGTCCTCGCGCAGCGCTTCAACACCCGGATTGAGTGGGATGCTAAAGCTGGTCGCATCAAGAACCATCCCGAGCTAAACGCATTTGTAAAAGAGCCCGCCCGTGCGGGTTGGCGCTTTGGAGAAAACATATGAGACAGAATCGCACTTGGACAGATCCTGCGGCGGCACGCCGCGAAGACCCCGATTTCATGATGCAAGGGGAGTACACCGGTCGTAGAGTTGGGCTCCAGCTGGTGGCGCTGGGTGGTGGCAAATTCGATGGCTATCTCCTTGATGGTGGACTTCCCGGAGCTGGCTGGGAGCCTGGGAGGTCGCGTACTCTCCTAAAGTCGGATGAGGCCCTCGAGCGAATCAAGTCGCTCAAGCGGGTTGAGCGCAAGAGCCCGACGCTAGGCAAGAAGGCTCCTCGTGGTGCGGTTGTTCTCTTTGATGGCCGTTCCGCGGATGCGTGGGAGCGCGGCAAGGTTGAGGGTGGGTTTTTACAGGCATCGGATGCGATTACAAAGCAGCGCTTCGGCGGCTACACGCTCCACTTGGAATTCCGAACGCCTTACATGCCGGCATCCCGTGGGCAGGGGCGCGGTAACAGCGGTGTGTACCACAGCGGCCGCTGGGAGACGCAGGTGCTCGACTCGTTTGGTCTGGATGGCCGTGACAATGAATGCGGCGGCATTTATTCGATTGCCCAGCCACGGCTGAACATGTGTCTTCCGCCGCTTGCGTGGCAGACCTATGATGTCGACTTCACGCCGGCGACCTTTGATGCAAATGGCCGGCGTACCGCGTGGGCGCGTATCAACGTCCGTCTGAATGGTGTGCTGGTGCACGAAAACTTGGAGCTGAACAAGGACTTCACGACATCCGCGCCGCTAAGCAATCCACTCGATGGTCCCACAGGCCCGATCTACTTGCAGAACCATGGGGACTCGGTGGTGTATCGCAACATTTGGCTGGTGCCGCAGAAGTAGGTTCGACAGAGATGCATGCCTACGGCGCTGCGCTGTAGGCTTACACCATAAATCTAGTCTAAGTGCTTCAGGGCTCAGGCGTGTAGATTGCGGTCGCATCGCGGGGTATCGCAAAAAAGTACGCGCCAAGCCGGGCTCTTTCGCCGCGAAAACGCGCTCCCTTTGGCGGGTCGACATAGAAGTCGATGACATTTTTTCCGCGGACATTAGATGAACGTGAACGCAGCTCTCCTTCAGGTGGTCCACTGGTCATCCAGCTCACAAGAACGACTTGCTCCGTCTTGAAATCGACATTTTTTAGCAGCTTCGCGAGCCAAGGGAAATCTCCAAGCTCCTTGCGAATCGCCGCGGCGCTGGTCCACGCGGTGACTTTTCCGGTTCCGCCGTGCTCGATGATGAATCCGGTGTGCATCTCGCCCTTGTCCAGTCTGCGGATTCGGGCGCGCATTGGCTTCGCTTGAAAGTGCGTGTACACAGGTGTACTACGCGCCAGAGGAAGCGTTTGTTACATCGTTGTTCTTGCGCTGAATACCCTGTGCAAAGCGTCGCTCAATGTCTCCCATATCCAGTCCAATATTCCAGCCGCATATTGGCTTCGCTTGAAAGTGCGTGAACATAGATGTACTACGCGCGTGAGGAAGCGTTTGTTACATCGATGTTCTTGCGCTGTATTCCCTGTGCAAATCTACGCTCAATGTCTCCCGTATCCAGTCTACTAATCCAGCCGCGCATTGGCTTCGCTTGAAAGTGCGTGTACGTAGATGTACTAGGCGCCAGAGGGAGCGTTTGTTACATCGATGTTCTTACGCTGTATTCCCTGTGCAAATCGTCGCTCAACTAGGATGTAGAACACTGTCGAGATGATAATCACAATCGGCAGCGCGACCACCATGCAAATCACAAAGGAATAGGAATCTGGTAGCTTCAAGATGGCCTTGACGGTTCCGCCGATGCCCCAAGTGATGCGTTGATGCAAGAGGTACATCGAGTAGCTAATCGTCCCAAGGAAGACCAAGCTTTTGGTTTTCATAAAGCTTGCGAACGGATGTGGTTTGACGAGGAGTGCGACCAGGAGTGCTAGCGCGATGGTTACAAATGCGATTTCGAGGGGCAAGTCAGAGCTCGTCACAAAGGTCGCTTGGCTGAGGATGAGTAGGCAGGCTGCAACCGGATAGAGCGACCAATGCAGTATTCTGTCCCGCTTGTGGTGGAAGGCCGCGATGGCCATCCCGAATCCGAACTGGAACAGCCTCGCAAGCACGGAAAACTCACCGACCATGTGCCATTCTTTTGGAAGCAGTGTGGGCCAGGAGAGGTGCCAGCACACCGAGATCAAAGCCATTAACACGATGGTTACGAAGATTCCAAACCTGTTGACTAGTTTCAGAGCGATTGGGAAGAGGACATAGAGCTGGGCTTCGACACCGAGCGACCAGTAGACGCCTTGAATCCCAAAGAGTGTTGTTGGATGGAAGGAGTGCGTGAAGGTTAGGTGTGAAAACAGCTGGAAGAAGGACAGTGGTGGGTCTGCAATGGCTGGCATATTCAGCTTTTTCAGCAGCACATTCGCAAGCAGGGGCGCGAGCACAATAAATAAAATGCTGACGTAGTACGCTGGCGCAATTCGCCAAAACCTGCGAATGAACCACTGCTTGGGTTTGAAGCGTTCCGGGTGATGTAGGACAGGCCAATACAAGCAGAAGCCACTGAGAATGATGAAGAGATCGACACCCAGATTGAAGTGACTCAGTATTTTCCCGACTTGTAAACCGGAAACGACCCAGTAGTGCTTTCCACCGTATTCCCAGGCATGAAAAATGAAAACCATTAGCATCGCGATGGCTCTCAGGCCATCCAGTGCGGGTAACTTTGGCGTCCCGGATGCGGTTCGCGATGTTGACACGATGCCTGAAACAGGTTCTGTGACTGCCAGCCATGTTTCTTTAACATAGTGTGCAAATGGCGTACTTGTTTTGTGCATTACGGTTGGTTTACTCGTGTGGCTGTTTGCGCGTGGGGTTTTCGAAGTGCCCACGTGTTGATTGAACATGCCTTACGTTGTCGTGAGTGTATTGTCTTCGGACGTAACGATGCAATAAATAGGTTAATGATTGAAACATCGGAGGAGCGGCGGGCAGGCGTGTCCTCAGGCGCTGATGTGGATGATTCATTATTCAGATGTACGCATTTGGCTCCACGCGGCATACACCTCCGGCCTCCACCAAGGCGCCCATGGGAACCATACTTGCACAACTGGCGGCACTGCCTGGGCGCTGGTGCCTCCGGCCTCCGGCGCACACCGCGCTCCGCTCGATGCGCCGGTTTGATGTGTAAAACCTCCGTGTAGGGGGGACCGCCGTGTCCGCCCGCGATTACGGATGAGTGTTCTTGGTCCTTTGTTCATGGACCCGTTTCCAAAAAGGTATCTGCGGGCAACTGGGCCGGTTTCGATTTTTCACTTGCCATCGGACAATCGCCGATCTGGCCTTTGTTTACAAATCCTCCACTTAGGGGCGGACCGCTGTGTCCGCCCGCACCTTTCTGGATGTCCGATCTTTGCGCCGTCATGGTCCAATAAATTCTGTGTAGGGGAGGGCTGCCACGCCCTCCCGCGGAAACGTTATTGCCTTTCTGTGATAACCCATTCGGCCTTTACATTTGGCTTCACGCGGTATCCGCCTCCGGCCTCCACCAAGGCGCCCATGGGAACCATACTTGCACAACTGGCGGCACTGCCTGGGCGCTGGTGCTTCCGGCCTCTGGCACACACCGCGCTCCGCTCGATGCGCCGACTCGATGGACGAAATCCTCCGCGTAGGGGAGGGCTGCCACGCCCTCCCGCACAGAGTGACTGATCAGATGCTGTCCGCCGATTCGGTCTAATGCAATCAGTATCTTAAAAAGCCTTTCGTAGGGGCAGGCCTCTGTGCCTGCCCGTTTGGCGTTTCGTAAATCTGATAGGTGTGTGTAGGCGTGCGGGCCTGCGCCTACAGAGGCCTCTATCACATCAAAACCTGTGACATTTAAAACTGGTCTAAAACTGGTCTAAACGATATTCTTCGTACACATGAAGACTGTTGGATCCTATGAAGCCAAGACGCATTTGGCATCCCTGCTCGCGGATGTCGAAAGTGGCGAATACATCACGATTACCAAGCATGGCCGGCCGATTGCGGTGCTGCGTCCGTATATAGAGCATGGCAAATCGATGACGGTGCGCGAAGCGACGGCCGCGCTGCGTGCGTTTCCGTACAAGATTGAGATGGAGACATCAGATGCCCTCTCACTAATCAGCAAGGACAGGCGTTACTAGTGGAGCTGGTTTTGGATGCATCGGTTGTCGTGGCGCTCCTCGTACAGGACAGTCCGATGGCTATTCCCAATGCCGTCCTTGATGCGATTGATGATGGTGCAATCGTTACGCTTCCTCCGCATTTCCAGCTCGAAGTGGCGAACTTTCTGGTGCAGGCGCAGCGACGTGGAACGTTGTCAGCATCCGGTGCGCAGCAGGCGCTGCGTTACCTTCAGCACTTGCCGATTACGGTTGATACATCCATGCATACGCAGATCTTCACCGATGTAATCGCTATCGCCCAGCGCAATGGCATCACGAGTTACGATGCAGCCTACATCCACTGTGCCCGCACCCGCGGCGCCAGGCTGGCATCGCTTGATAAACAGCTCCTCGCCGCCGCGGAGGCGGAGGGTGTCGAGGTGTTGCTCGGGTAGGAATGTTCCAAAAATCTGCGAAGGGGAGGGCTGGCGTGTCCGCCCGTGGTAACGGATCTGACGTTACGGCTCGGTCAATTGTCTGCAGATGTTGGTCATCGAAACGTGCGGGCAGGCGTGGAAGCCTGCCCCTACAAAGCCGGACTCGACATTTGGATCGCCATCGGACATCCGACATTACGAGAGGGCGTGGCACCCCTCCCCTACACAGAATTTTTTAGATTCCGCGCACGTTTGTAGATACACACGAAAAAGGGCAAGCGTGGAAGCCTGCCCCTGCAGAAGTTTATAGATAGATAGCGGTCAAAAGCCGCCGCGCCTACTTCACCGCATCCAAAGGCAGCGCGACGCCGTTGGTTGTCAGGATCTGGAAGTGGTGGATGCCGTGGCCGAGGCCATCCGATGTCGCCCAGAGCACTTCCTTGTTCTTGTTGAACTCGACCAGCTTGACCGCAATCCCACTCGCGCCGTAGGCCGTCTGCACGATATTGCCATTTGGGAGCAGCTGCGCGCCGCAGCAGTCCTTGAAGGGGGCACCCGCGAGTTCATCGTTGGTGACCTGCCAGACCTTCTTGCCGCTCTTGTCGAATTCGACATCGATGTTGCCATACGTACACGACACCAACGTATTGCCATTCTTCATCCGGAGCGCACTAAATGCCCAGTTTGGCGTCTTCGCCTCCCAGACAATACGACCATCCGCTGTGAACTCGCGCACACAGGTATCGAACAAATACGGCACCAGGTAGTTGCCATTCGCAAGCTTTCGCGACATCCGGGTCTGCATATGGTGATCGCGTGTCTGCGCCTTCAGCGCAATCTCGACCTCCACCTTGCCGCTTGGCGACACTTCGAGCAGCCTTGGATTCGCACCCGCTTCAACAAGCAGCGTATTGCCATTCGCGCAGCGCTGGCTGGTGTTGACCTCGGACTGCGTGCCCTTGTGCTCCCAAACTACTTTGTTGCCCTTTGGGTCCACTTCCATCACACCGCCGTTTGGCCAGCCATTCTGACGCGTGATCGTAAGAAGGTAGTTGCCATTTGGTAACGCCCAGCCATCCCGGGTGTTCAGCGGATGCGTCCACGATACACGGCCATCCTCCTCGACCTTGCGCGTGTCCGCGCCGAAGGCGAGGTAGCTGTGGCGAATCTTGTTTGTGGTGTTTCGGAACATCGTGGGTGTCATCTCCAAATAGATAGCTTGCTGGCGCGCGGCTTTGTGTTGCCGAAGCGCTTGTATGTGCCATTATTCGACATTTGGAACACCTTGACCTTGTAATTGTCAACATGGCCCAGATGGCTTCTGAGTCGGGTTGCGTTTATAGCGAATTTATGTATGATGAATTCATGCCAGTCATCACCGAGTCAACACTTGGTCCGCATTCCATTTCAGCAACGGAAATGGATGTATTGCTGCGTCTGGCAGCTGGTGAAGCAAGGGCTTACATCCATGATGCATCCGGGAGTCAGGTTGATTTTCCAGAAAACCTGATCAGCGTTCTGGCAACAGTCGTAAAAGCGATGCACCAGGATGACGAGCTCCTCCTCCTTAGCAGGCATCGGGTGATGACAACACAGGAAGCAGCTGACTTTGTCGGCGTTTCCAGGCAATACATGGTCCGTTTGATGGACAGTGGCGTCATCCCGTGTGACCGCACCGGTAAGCACCGCCGGGCGCGATTATCCAATGTGGTTGCTTACCAGCAAGTCCGTGCAGCGACGCGAAAAGCTGCGATGGACTCTATGACAGACATGATGGTCGAAGCAGGCGTGTACGACCATTTTTATGATCCAAAAGAGAACGACTAGCGGAATAAGGACGGCAATCGTCACCTTGACCTTGTAAACCCGAAATCCATCCAAGAAATCCCGGTTCTTCAAGGCTCTCGGACATCCCGTGGATGCATGAATTCAGCCACACTCTGTCGAACACTG
>CAIWTR010000649.1 GCA_903915615.1 uncultured Armatimonadota bacterium | reverse complement strand
GCAGTGCATACCGATCCGGAGATCATCCTCATCGATGAAACCCTGGCCGTCGGCGACAGCGTCTTTCAGGAGAAGTGCTACGCCCGTATCCGCCAGTTTCAGGAAGAGGGGAGGACGATAATCTTCGTCTCCCACGATGACGATGCTGTCCGCCGCGTCGCAACCCGCGCCATTTGGCTGTCACATGGCAAGGTCGCCGCAGATGGGGCAGTCGATGAAACCCTCGCAGCCTACCATCGTAACCACCACACATAGGCTTTTCCGGGCTCCCGGGCACCGGCTCAACGGTACACTGATGCCATGTCTGGACGTATCCCATCCCGGAGCGAACTTCCGCTCAGCGCCACTTGGAATCTGGCATCCATTTTTCCCACCGATGACGCATTTGAACAAGCCCTGACCGCTGCCGATCAGGACATCGCAGATATTATTTCACTCAGAACTGACTGGACGGCATCGCCGGCATCGATCGCCGCAACCTGGGAGAAAGTCGAAGCCCTCCGAGTCCGCGTAGGTCATGTCGCTGTCTATGGCCGGCTTGGCTACACGACCGACACCACGGATGCGACTGCTGCTATCCGCTCCGAGCGCGCGGGCGGCGTCTACAACCGCTTTGCAAGCGCCGTTGCGTGGTTTGAACCCGACCTTCTCGCGCTTGGGATACCCACACTGCTTGCTCATGCCGAATCACCTGAGCTGTCCGCATACGCGCAAAATCTACGTGAGCTGGCACGCCGCGCACCGTATGTAAAAGATGCCGCCGTCGAGGCCGTTATCGCCGAAGCCGGAACGCTATTCGGCGCATCCAAGATCCACGCAGCCCTCGCAGACTCGGATATCGACTTTGGGTCAGCGACCGCATCCGATGGCTCCCTCCACGAAATCGGCCAGGGTACCATTAACCGCCTCCTCACCGATGACGACCGCTCACTCCGACAGAGCGCTTGGGAAAAGTACGCGGATGCCCATAGCACCATCGCAAATGGCCTGTCCCAGACCCTGCTCGCCGGCATCAAGCAAAACTGCTTCACCACCCGTGTCCGCGGCTACAACGACCCGCTGCACGCATCTCTGGAGCGCGGCTTCATCCCGACCACGGTGTTCCATAACCTCATCGATGTCTACAAGCGCAACCTCCCAACATGGCACCGCTACTGGAACCTTCGCAAAAATGTGCTTGGTCTGGAGTCCTTCCAGCCATGGGATGCCCGCGCGCCGCTCTCCAAGGCAATGCCCGAGATTCCCTACAAGCAGGCCGTTGAGTGGATTGCCGATGGCATGGCACCAATGGGCAAAGCTTACGTGGATGCGATGGTCAAAGGCAGCTTTGATGATCGCTGGGTAGACATTTACCCAAACAAGGGTAAGCGCATGGGCGCGTTCTCAAGCGGAACACACGGCACCAACCCATTCATCATGATGTCCTACAACGATGACATCTTCAGCCTCTCGACTCTTGCACACGAGCTCGGGCACTCGATGCACTCGTACCTCAGCCGCCAGAACCAGCCAAGCCATCGCTCTGGGTACGGGTTGTTTGTCGCGGAGGTCGCATCGAATCTAAATCAAGCCCTTGTCCGTGCCCATCTGCTTGAGCGCTTTGCAGATGATCGTGACATGCAGATCGCAATTCTCGAAGAGGCGATGGCAAATTACCACCGCTATTTCTTTATCATGCCGACGCTTGCTCGCTTTGAGCTGGATGTTCACAACAACGTCTTTGCCGGCGGTGGACTGTCCGCCAAGGCGCTGGATGACCTCTTGGCTGGCTACTTCGAAGAGGGCTTTGGCCCGGATGTCCCTCTCACCCCGGAAACACGGCGACGACTTGGCGGTACTTGGATGCAGTTCTCTACCCACATGTACTCCAACTTCTACGTTTATCAGTACGCGACCGGCATCTCCGGAGCGAATGCACTCGCGGATGCTATTTTGACCGAAGGTCAACCCGCCGTCGACCGCGTCCTTCAGTTCCTCTCAACAGGCGGCAATGGCTATCCCCTCGATGTCCTTGCGGCTGCGGGAGCCGACCTCACCACGACGACACCGATTGAGACGGCGTTCGGCGTGTTTGCAAGCTATGTGGATCGTTTGGAGAATTTACTAATCAATGCCTAAGCCAAAAGGGTGGCGCCGCTCCGCCTATCAAATGCAGCAGCGCCGCCAAGATGCACCTGCTCCGCCAACGCCTCCGCACGTAGAGCAGGCATCCGAGCT
>CAIWTR010000648.1 GCA_903915615.1 uncultured Armatimonadota bacterium | reverse complement strand
CACAAAGAGGAATAAGATCAGCCCACCGATGCTGGCAACACCGCTCATCGTGAAGAACATCGCGGGAAAGCCGTAATTTTGCATCATCCAGCCGCAGAGCCACATGCTAAGTGCGGTGGAGATGCCTGCGGTAACCGCGAGGCGGGCTTGTTCGCTGCCGCGCTTGGATTCATCGGAGCAGTCATTGATGTAAGCAATCGCGATGGCGCCGACGATTCCGAAGTTCAGGCCATGGAGAGACTGTACGACGGCGGCCCAGAGCGGAGTTGGCGCGTAGTTGTAGGCGATGAGACGAAGGGGCAGTAAGCAGAACGCCAGAAGTAGCGCGGGGCGCCGCCCCGTGCGGTCTGTGAACTTACCGACCTGAAACATCACCAACACTTCTGTAACCACACCAAAGGCAAAGAAGACCCCCAGATCGGATGGCTTAGCGTGCAGGACCTCGGTCAGGTAGATCGGGAGGTTGGCGGAAACCCCGTATAGCGCACCTTGGTAAAACGCAAATGCAAGCAAAAAGGGTGGAATCAGCTTTGGCATCGGTTGGCTGTTCTGAACTTTTGATAGCTTGTCGGTTGATTCAGTGTCATCGCTGGTCACCAAGTCGTGGACAATGGTCCCCTTTTTTGGATCAGGGATACGGGTTGAGAGCAGCCCGATGGCGATGTAAATAATCGGTCCAATGATAAAAATCGGTTGCAGGTCTAAAGCTGTGAGCGTGCCACGGTTTGGGAGCAGCTTTCCGCAAACGACAGCTACGATGATGTACGTGATGCTTCCCAGCACCCGAAAGCGTGTATAGGCGCCGCCGCTGCGCGCAGGGCCGGCGATGCGTCCGATGATGACGCCAGACACCGTGTTGAGGTACGTGAATCCATTTGTGCCAAAGATCGAGAGAATCAGCAGAATAGTGAACGAGTTTGAGATGGGAAAGAGGCTGTACGCGATGGCTGCGACGATGGCTGCGCCGAGGATGAGTGGCTTACGGGCATCCCATGTATCTGATAGCCGCCCAATCAACGGCTGCACGACCATCCCCGACAGCAACGCGATACCGGCTACCAGGTTGATCTCCCATTTACTGAGGCCGGCCGCGAGGAGGTATGGGTTTGTGTAGGGCTGGATGATGCCAAAGCTGCCTGTGATGAAGGCCATCATCAGACCCAAAAATATGCACTTCTCCCAGGAAACACCGGGGAGAGGAGAGGGAAATCGTTTCAGCATGCCTTAGGTTTTGTCCAATGTGGCATTACCAACGGCAGTTTGAATCTGCACTGTGGTACCGCCTCCATTGACCATCCCTGCGTAGACGGCCCCCATGTCACCGAGGGCGCGGTTGCTCTTCGGGATGTTCCATGCACAGCGCGCCTTGCCATTTGCCGTCAGCACCGTGGCCAGCATTTTGCTGTTTCCCGGGACCTGAACGGTGACATCGCCGCTGCCGCTTTGGCAGAGCAGCTCCGTCTTTGGGAGCTTGGTAAAGACTGCCTTCAAAATGCCCCTTTGGGTTTGAAGAGTGCACTGGGATGCCTCTAGCAGCGTGATACGGTCGCACTTAATGTCTCCGCTATTGACGGAAATCGTGAGGTCGCCAACCGAGCCATCCATTTCAACATTGCCCGTACCCACGGTTACCACAGCGCTCTTGCGGATTTTCTGGTCTTTGAGGCGGACAGGTCCGGATTCTGAGCGACATGTGATGTATGCAAAGTCGCCTTGAAGATTGGTTTCACCCTGAATGATACTGGTGCTAATCGTAAGGCCAGGAGGGGCGATGATTTCGATGATCAAGCGGACATCCGCTTCTTCTTTGGCATCGATTGCATACGATGGTAGGCGATCGGTCAGCGTGACGGTGCGATCACCAAACTCCACAAGCTCTAGGGAGTCATCGAGGAGCGCACGGGCGATCTCGCGGCGCTTCGCCTTGACGATACGCGTGGTTTTCATCGAGAGTGTTTTCGCCCCATTATTAACCTGTAGGCGAATTTCTCCGACTTGCACGGTGAGTTTGATGGATTGAACGGAGCGTGCCGGGTAGAGCCACGGCATTTCCCGCTTTTCTTCAGCCAAGCGTCCGCGCCGGAGGATTGTTCGGAGCGGATTTCCCGGCATTGGTTGCATATATCAAATTACCCCGGGTATGGGGTTTTCGTCACGCTAAGAATTCGGCGAATAGATGTCCGGGATGGCGCGTTATCCCAAGACAAACTTGATAATCAAGCCTGCGGTCACGGCACCTGTCAAGCGTCCGCGCCGGAGGTTTGTTCGGAGCGGATATCTCGGTGTTGGTTACATACATTAAGTAATCCCGGGTGTGGGGGTTTCGTCACGCTAATAATTCGGCGAATAGATACAGTGTATGGCGCGTTATCCCAAGAACAACTTGATAATCAAACCTGCGGTCACCGCACCTGTCAAGCGTCCGCGCCGGAGGTTTGTTCGGAGCGGATTTCCCGGCATTGGTTGCATATATCAAATTACCCCGGGTATGGGGTTTTCGTCACGCTAAGAAT
>CAIWTR010000647.1 GCA_903915615.1 uncultured Armatimonadota bacterium | reverse complement strand
TGTATCTGCAGTCAGGCCACTTACGTATCTACTCCAACTAGGAGAATGACGCCAGGAAAAGTAGTCACTTACATGATTAGTTGATGACAACTGTCAATGAGTATATTTTGAACCTATCAGAAGATATCTATTCTCATTTGATACATTTAGTAATTATCAACTGAATTTAGATACTCATAGACACTAATAAGTACTAAGTAAACTGTTTAATAGCAACAACCAGCTTCTCACCAAGCATCGCGCTGCCTTCCACATTTGGATGCAGAGGACCGTCATACCAGCCCGCGGTGTCGATGAACACAACCCGCTTATCTCCGAGGCTGACACGCTTGGTTACGGCATTTCGGATGTCGTCACGGTGTGTGCCGTTGAATGGGCATAAACCGACAATCACTGCCTTACGATAAGCCGCTCGGATCATTCCAAGATAGTGAACATAGTGCTCGGTGTACTTTTGGCCTGGAATACCAGGCTCATTCGTGCCCTGATTCACGATGACAATGTGTGGCTGCCATGAATCCCGTGGGCATCCCGCATAAAACGCATTGAATGCATCGATTGCGCCGGGCGCATCCCCGCTCCCGACAAGCATCAACCCAGTCGCCCCAAAGCCAACCTGCCGATACTCAGCACCAAGCAGCACCGCCGTACGCCCAACATAGGACATCCGGGAATCCGAAAGCCATGGCCACGTAAACGGCATCCCTGGGTCTACCCCTGCGTGGCCTTCCTGGACAACTACGCCCTCGGTGATGCTGTCGCCTAGGAATTCCATCGTGAGTTTTGGGTGCACCCATTCGGAAAGGGGTTTGTGAAACTTCCCGCCATCCGCGATGGCAAAGCCGGTGAACGTCACGCTTGCTATCAGCGGATGTTTCCAGCGACTCTGGTGTTCATCGAGGCCGCGGACCATTAGTTGGACACGGTGAACACCCGGGGCAAGCCCATGCCCAAGCAGCACCATTTTGGAAAGGTCGGCTTCCTGCCAAGGCTGGTCATCGATTCGCCAGGCAAGCGTGGGAAACGGTGCTTGATTCAGAGAGACATCGAAGTGCGCAGCAATCCACGCGCCGGAAAAGCGTGTGTAAACGTAGCTGCCGCTGTTGACCGTGATGGCCCTCTCGCGGCGGCGACGATCCCAGCGTCCAAAAAACACACTTTCCTTAGGGAGAACAGGCCGCTGATCGTACATCGGTGTAACCTTTCAAGCGAACCCAGCTGCAGAAACCTACCGATCGCTAGATGGCTTGTCCACTGGCTTTTCGCCCACAACCACCTGCGGGACCACCGGGAGGCAATCGCCGCTCGAACACTTTACAGAGCGATCTTTCGCGCCACGCCAAGACGCCGCACTCGCGATGCCAAGGCCAATCACCAAAAATAGCAGTAGTGCAAAGCGTTTCATTTCGTTCATACCCACCCTATCAGAGGCCAGCATAACCAGGTCACTGAAGATGTCTTATTTCGCTTAGGAATAGAGGTGACTTCGGTGCGACTTTACCGCTCCACACAATTGGATAGTCTGACCGTACATCACTAACATCAACCTGAATTCTGGACTGAAAGTGCTGCGGTCTCCGAATG
>CAIWTR010000646.1 GCA_903915615.1 uncultured Armatimonadota bacterium | reverse complement strand
CTTGGTGGCTGGAACTCCCAAGGCTACCGCACGATCAGCAAATGCGTACTCATGGTGGAGTGCAGCTTCCGTCTTGCACAACATCGTCAGTCCACGAAGCGTTAGGTCAAATCCGCCATCGATGTCATCATCCAAGGAAACATAGAGTTCTCTGGAGCGCAGGTTAAGGTCACGCAGAAGATGTACACAACGGTCAACGTGCTCCGTCGTGCAGCTGCGCATAAACTTGATGCCCCAGTCTACAAGGCGATGATCAGCACGTACTTTGACTCCAAACGGGCTTTGTTTATCCGGAAGCATCCGAAGTCCATACTCAACCATCCCCGGCGCGGCTAATGGTACAAAATGGCTTGGAACAATCATTCCAGCGTTACCACTACTACACCGTTCACTCGCGGGCTGTCCGTCATCTATCACCGTAACACTTAGCCCAGCGCGAACCAGAAAGTATGCTGATGACAGTCCGACGATACCCGCACCGACAACAATCACATCGCTATTCACTGACAATCCCCCAGCCAAGGTCATCTGTAGGATCGATACTCAGCTCACCCCTTGCGGTTACAAATGCCGTTCCAGTGATGGTCGGTGTCACACCGCCATCTGGATGCGAGACCACCTGTCCTGTAAATACCGATCCAGTGACAGATTCTTGTCGATAGACTTCGCCATCGGTAAGTTTCCCCAGTGCGTGTAGCCAAGCGAGCTTCGCGCTTGTTCCCGTCCCACAGGGTGACCTGTCATATTGCCCCCCTGGACACAACACAAAGTTCCTTGAGTCATTCCCGGGCACTTCTGGTGCGGCAAAGAGCTCAACATGATCAACATTTGGGTCAACTTGCCGGGCGGCTAGAAGAACCGCTTCGCAATACTGTGTCATCGCACGGACATCGCGCATAGAAATGCCGCTGCTCCATGGATGATCCGTGATCAGGAGAAATGTGTTTCCACCGTAAGCAACCGCGCCGGTAACGGCACCGATGCCGGGTACCGCAATGTCTATGCTCTCGCTCATCAGGTACGAACGGACATTGGTAATGGATACGCTCTTGTCAGCATTTCGTGAGGCAGTGACGATTCCGACTGGGGTCTCAATGACAACCGTGTCAGGGAGGTCAGGCAGCGATGCAACTACACCAATCGTTCCATGACCACACATCCCCAACAAGCCAACATTATTGAAGAAGATCACACCCAAGTTGGCATCCGGATGCGATGGTGGCACGAGAATCGCCCCGACAAGCACATCATTGCCGCGAGGCTCATTTACGATTGCACGTCGGTAGTGGTCAAAGTCACGCGCGAACACCGTAGCCTGCTCGGCAACAGTTCCGCCACCAAGATTTGGGAAACCATGTGTGACAAGGCGCGTTGGTTCGCCTCCTGTGTGCGAATCAATGAACGAAAGTAGTATCACAGCTTCACCGATTTCCCTATCAGCTTATTCACAAAGAAGTCGGTCCTTCGGCGGCGTCCATAAGGAGACTCAGCAGCGCCATGATCGCTCCCGGGAATCACCAAAAGGTCGAAGTCCTTGTCTGCTTTTATCAACGCATCCACGACTTGCATCGTCGATGCAGGATCCACATTGTGGTCAATTTCACCGACAACCAACATCAGGTCGCCGGTGATCTGATGAGCATATTCAACATTGCTGGACAAGCGATAGGAATCATCAACGGGGTAGCCCATCCAAAGCTCATTCCACCAGGTCTTATCCATACGGTTGTCGTGGCAGCCACAGTCTGCAACAGCGGCTTTGTAAAAATCCCCATGCCAGATAAGCGCAGCGACGGCATTTTGTCCGCCCGCAGAGCCGCCATAAACACCCACACGCGAGCTGTCGACACTGGAATCCTTCGCCGCGAGTGCCTTTATCCAAGCAACCCGGTCCGGGAATCCACCATCACGTAAATTCTTGTAACAGACATCATGAAAGGCCTTACCCCTCCAGTTCGTCCCCATCCCATCGAGCTGAACGACAATGAACCCCTTGTCAGCAAGTTTTTGCATATAGCCCATATGGTCAGACCAGGCTTTTGCAACATAGTGATCCTGTGGCCCCGCATAAACCTGCTCGATCACGGGATACTTTTTCTCACGTGACCACCCGATGGGACGAATGACATTTCCATAGATGAGCGTCTTCCCATCCCGGCCGGGAGCGACGAAGCGTTCAATCGTTGGAATCCCAAGAGCCTCACGCCGCGATGTATCCGCGACTTCCAGAGGCATGATTAGCTTGCCAGATGTTGCATCACGCAGCTCTGTAGCGGGGGCTTTATCCACTCTTGACCAGGTATCGACAAGGTATTTACGGTTTGGGGACACTTGAATCCGATGGGTTCCATCGGCATCTGTCAGCATCGCAACCTTGCCGCCCTTCAAATCGATGCGAGCATAATGAACGTAGTAAGGATCCTGATTCTTGTGAAAACCGACAATTGCGGCTTCCATCTCATTGGAATCTGGCAGGTAACCCGTTATGGATTTGACATTCCATTCACCGGATGTAACGGGCTTAAGTGCCTGCTCTGATGACTTTTGAGGATCCACTGCATAGATGTGGTTGTAGCCACTCCTCTCAGACATCCAGTAGAGCGTCTTTTCATCCTTGTCCAACCAGGCACCATATTTTGCCTGATAGTCAATAAATGTCTTTGATGTCTCATCGAGGACTGAGGTGATACCTTTCGAAGTGACATCGATACGACAGAGACGGAGCAGCTGATGCCCACGTTGATTGTAAACAAACCAAGCTTGCTTTGAGTCTCGGGACCACGTAACTCCATCTGCCCAAGGGTCACTTCCAAGCTGGGTAAGGCTCCAAGGGCTTGGAAAGAGCGTCGATGAAAGCGCTGTCTCAGTGGCATTTTCCAAATCCAGAAGGACTACGGTTGGCTTCGCAATCGCATCTCCAGGCTTTGGATATTCAATCGTCTCGTATGTTGGCTCAATGCTGTTTTTTGGCCGCGTGTTCCGCAATATCACTGGGTGGGATTGTGGCTTGGTTTCCCGGAATGCAATGGCATAGCGACCATTCGGAGCCATCCAAACCCGGTTGCCACTAAATGCATCGGCTTCCGTACCCGATGTCGTCACCATTTTTGGTGATCCATCGGGGCCGAGAAGTGCAAGGTTATGATTGCGAACAACCAGTTTTCTCGGCACCGCATTCGATGCGGCACGACTTGGAGGCCCATTGGTTATGTCAACGCCTGCATCACTTGCTCCAGCGCGTAAAAAACCAGCATTGGATGCATCACTGCGCCGCACTTGCCAGAGATGCCCGGAAAAGGTTCTCAGCCTTCGGGTTGTTCCTGGTTGAAGGACACCGTACGATTGCTCTTTGCCGGCATCTATCCAGAACAGCTCGGCGGGCTTGTCACTCTTGTTAGCAAATGTTAGCCAAACCTCGCGGGATTCGATGCCGCGTTGCGGCCTGGGTGCCCTCTCCAACAGCTCAACCTTGACTGAAACAGCCTCGATCCCTGCGTTCGCCTGAAGCATCTCCTTGTTTGGAAAGACCTTACGCGTGCCCGCTTTTGCATCCACGAGAACGTACTCAAACAGATTGGTATCACGCTCACGTTGATACCAAAATCGATCTCCCGTTCCTATCCACTGGGGCGCTACTGTCTTCCGCAAAACACTGGTAGATGCCTTGGCAGCGGCTTGATCAGAGACCGATGTGCCTTGTTGAAGGAGCCCGGATACAGCAACGGCCGCGATGAGGAAAGGCATTATCGCCATGCTGATTGATCCATTGCTGGCTTCCAGGCAGAGTCAAAATAACCAGCGCCTATAACACCTGCCCGACCTAGTTGGAAGACATTCGCCTTCGCAAGTGTCCAGTCCGGCATCGCGACACCGCTGACAAACAAAGGCACACGGAGGACTGCCCGAGCACCCACAGCACCCGTGAATCCAACCAACACGACATGACTTTTGTCCGATTTTGGATGGGGCTGACACGCCATGAGGAAGACATCATCTCCCTTGACAGTCTTACGACCGATACGGGCAGCCTGACGTGTTACATCCACGTTTTGCTGATTGACCATTTTGCCCCAAGCCTTATTGATACTACTGTTCCCGTAAAGAACGTATGTTCTATCTTCATCTAACGGGTCTGTATCAAGGAAAACATCACTATGTCCGTTACCGCGGACCATCCATGTTTCGAGGTGGTAGCGGGCAATCTGTAGTGCAAGATCATTTTCAGCGGCAGTCCCGCCGGTTGGAAGTACTAGTGCAAAGCGATTCCCGATGGCATTCTTGAAAGGTCCACAGCGCTGCGGTGTTTTCTGTCCTACCTGCATATCGCCTACGACACGCCATTTGGAACCGTTAAGCGCTACATGAACGGTACCAGTTTGGGGAATCTGCAGCGTTTGGCCGTTAATTTTGACCGTTGTCGGACGCTTCTTGGCTGAGCGTTCGGCAATCGCGAGGCGTTCGATGTTTTCTGCCGTGATCCAAAGCTCCGCCGGCGATGCCTTCCATGTTGCAGAGACCTTTGACATCTCGCCCCATACGTGCTGATGAATGACTTCTACCCAGAAGGCCGTTGCGGAGATTCCCGGATGCGGTGTCGAGAACGTAAATGTGTCAGGATCAGCAACCGAGGATGAACGAATTGCTGAGGTAATTCCCGGCCAATCGAGACAGTCGGCTCCTGCCCCCTGCGGTCCATCCCACCAGTGCCCAGCGCCTGGTTGTTCGTGATAACCAAACCGTGGGTGACGCCGATTTTCGAGAACCGACTTCATCGTTCGTGCTTCGGTGACCGGGACATTGTCATCGGCATCGCCATGAAGAATGAACACACTTGGATAATCCAAGTTTCCCGCACGTTTCAACGTGTCATATTCATTGTTCGCCCGATTGAAAACGGCGTCAACAACATCGGGTTGTTGGGGACTCCGTGCCCCTCCCCCATAAGATGCAAACGATACCCATCCTGCGCTTGGCGCGATGGATGCGAATGTTGATGGATAGAGTGATCCGTTGACCCACGTTCCATGACCACCCATCGAGTGACCAGCAAGATGGACTTTCGCCGGAGTCATCGGCAGTCTGGCACTTGCATCCGCCAGAACTTCCATGGCATCCTTGCGGCCCCAGTCTTCCCAATCGAAACCGTATGGGCGACGATTTGTGGCTGCAATCCAGTTGATATCAGCATGATTGCCATATGCTTCCGCCTGCCCCATGCCTTCGACAGATGCTCCGTGAAGGGTCAGTACAAGATTTGGAGACTGTTGGCGGCTTTGTGCAGGGCGGACACCGTAATACTGAGCACTGCCATCGATTTCAGAGATAAACGTATTCTTCCGCGTATCCTGTGGGCGACGTACTCGGGTGGAAACCTTGATGGTACTTACGATTTTTGATGAATCGTTGCTCGACATCCGCTTCGTATTTACTTGACGTTCCTTGCCACAATCAACAAGCTCAAAGCTAACGGATACACCATCAGCGCTCGGCCGCTCAACAGGTGGAAGTTTGATTGGAATTTTGGTAGATGACAATGCGGGCAGGTAGACGATGTGACTTGCGGTGCTACTAGGTTCAATCGTCGCCATCAACATAAAGTAACCGCCAGCAGCAGGATTCACTACCTGCACACCAGCGTAGACGCCATCGGTTGAGCCCGGAACGACATCTCCGATCGTTAGGTCATTCCCACTGATGAACGCTGTGTTGCTTGCAGCTTCAAACCGCACTGCCAGCCTTCCGCGTCCAACGGAAAAGATAAGCTGATTGTTTCCAGCCTTTAGTCGAACTGGGAAGTGAAAAGCATCCGTCCCGTAAGGATCACCACCGTGTACGATTCCAGGCCCGTAAAAGACTCCATGCCCAGATGCACGAACAACAACTGTCTGATCGGCTTCGGATGAAACAATCAATGCAACATAACCACCGCGAAGCTCACGCTCTGCGTAAACACCATCTGCTGAAACCGGCAGCTCGCGCCAGGCAGGACCACCATCTGCGACAGGACGACCATTCTCAACAATGAGGGAGCCAGCAGCTATTGCAGCGGTTACGCGGTCCCGGTCAAATGCGGTACGCCCACCCCGCCCGGATTCGCCAATAACAAGTGCTTTAACAACCTTACAAGTATCTAGGAATGTGTGCATACGGCATTGTAGGGGAACTGACCAGTCCCGTCATGCAGCATTTGACGAATAGATAACAATCATCGACAATTGTATGGATGGGCTCAGTATCACGCCGTCGACTCCCCTCTGAGGATGCCAAAACGACGATGGTGCCCGCAAACAAAAAGAGCACCTCAAAGAGGTGCTCTCAATCTAGCCCGTAGGGGAATCGAACCCCTGGTTTCCTCCGTGAAAGGGAGGCGCCTTAACCGCTCGACCAACGGGCCACGGGGAACAGTTTACCGCGAAGTATTTCCACAAGCAAGGTATCAATTGATACAATCAAGGAATGAATTCCCGACTAATCGCATTGCTCGTGCCTATTCTTATGAGTCTTACCGTTGGCTGTACTCCGCGGCAAAGCCAAAAAGAATCCCGGAGTGCAATGCCATCTGACGGCAACATCCGTATTTTGTTTACGCGTGTAAAAGAAAAAAGTGACCTCGTACATTACAAGTGGTCCTTTGTTGGAGATCGTAATTGGAGTGATCCATCCTGCGATCGTTCTTCTTTTCGTGTTGAAAAATCATCCAAGCTGAACGCGACCAGCAGCCGCGGCGCGTGCTTCACGTGGGAGATTGATATTCAGTCTCGACGGACGACTGCAGCTGGGCCATGGACATCTAAGGGTGAGATCCGTGGAAGCAACGGTCGAACCGCTAAGCTTTCGATTTCGGATGGAAAATGTGAAGCATCACAGACCACCGATGAGCAGGTTGCGGTTGGCACAAACAATACGCTTGGGAAGATTGGGCAAGCTCCCCTTACGGTGGTATTTTCAAAATAAAACCTTTGGTTATGCAATCAAGCCTCTGGTATCGAATCGGGTGTTGACACCATCAGACTTTTCTGGGCTCCTTCACGAATACAGGCGCAACAAACTCACCTGAAATTCATCTCCCTTGGCTTCTCTGACATGGGCGGACGAGCACAGATCTCCATAATTAATGTAAGTCAAACCACTTGACAAAAAAACCTCCAATGACTTAGTCACTGGAGGTTTTGATTTACCGAACAAGCTTGGTTAGCCTTTGAACAGAACCTTCTCACCGCTTCCAAGAATGTCATCCTTGGTCAGTGGTACGCGAACACGAATCATTCGCAGTCCTGGAACTGTCTTGTCATCCAAGTACTTTCGATCATTCCAGCCTTCTCCGTTCCAGCCAATACGATCCTGAACAAAGTCAGGTGCCGTTCTTGGATTGACACTGAGAATCAGCTCAAACGAATCGTTCTTGAAGCCGTACATCTTTGGATCCTTGCTCATATCGATTTCCCTACGGAAAGATCCAGGAGCATACAGACCCTTACGGGCGATGTGAACATTTCTCTTCGTCAGCTTCTCAGCAACCGTCTTTGCATCGCCACGAAGCTTTGCAAACATTGCTGGAATTTCAGCCTGCGTGTAGTAGCGTGGGTAAGCATTGAAGGCTTTCGGATAAGCCATCGTTACCAACTGCCACTGCCCTCTTGCCGAGATTGGAACAGCACCGGTTAGTGCCTGTGCTACAGGAACGCCATTAGCAACAGCCTGGTCTTTGGGCGCAAGGTTGTAAACTTTTGCAGATTCCGCAACTGCTTCAGCATTACCGGCACGCGGTGTTGCGACATAAGCACCACCCGCATCCACTTGACGTCCACCACTTGTTGTAACGATGTCTTGCATCAGGGTGATTTTTGGATCAACTTCAAAGCTGAACGATCCGAATTCCGGCATTTTATAGCCGTCATCCTGGAGGCGAACATCTACACGGCAGCCGTTCACTGGTCCATCAAGCGTTAGGCCCTTGCCGAGCGTTTTGATGGTATTGCCGTCGGCTTCAAAGATACCGGCATCGAATGTATCCTTGATGGATCCAATCAGATTCCAGGAACCTTCGACCTTGATCACCTTGGATTTGGTGCGGGTGACGGTCACATGAAAGTCGGTGTCGACCACTCCCAATGCTGCGATGTTTGTAGGACGCAAAGCCTTGCGGATTTGCATAATGGACCGGTTTTTGGTCGCATTCTTTACACCCATGGAGTTTCGCATCTTAACTTCATCGGTGATGCCCGGCCGCTTCATCCACGCTTCATGACGCTTTACAGCATCATCCCAAGCTGCAATGGATTCATCAACCATGCCAGCACGCTCGAAGGAGTGTGCCAATGGGTGAGAAACCTGGTTGATTTCAGCATCCGGATCATTCGCAAGAGCACCTTGGTATGCTTTGACAGCTCCGTTGTAGTCACGGACCTTGTCAAACATATTCCAACCCTTTTCTTTGTACACGTCAAAGACTTTAGAGTTGTTGGCAATTCCCTCATCGAGAAGCGCTAGACCTACTGGCAAATAGCGTCGATCGGAGCGTTGATCCGTATCAGTGAAGTTATACATCAAGTGCCAAGCACCCGTTGCATAGACATCTAGCCAGTTAGGGTCAAGCCACGTAATCAACCGAATCATCGGCAGAATAGCATCGTAGTTTCCGCTATGGAAGAAAGCATCCGAGCGGACCCACAGGAGTCCAGCGATGACCTGTCGGAAACCAGACAAGGCGGCCAATGAGTATTCGAACGGTAAGCCAGCGCCTCCAAACGATGCGGTGGCAGCAGTCTTTACACTCTTAGGCTCAATAGCCGGTTGTCGCCGCATGTCATCCCGGTCATTGATAGCCTGGAAGGCGATGATTGCCGCTGTTAGCGGAACCAACGTACCTGCCAGCTTGGGATTTTTGGCGAAAGCTTCGCGCAGCATGTCAGACCTCCCGGCGATCGAATACGAGGATTGCCAACACCATCAGCGCCGTCGCATATGCAACCGCATACGCACAGTTCTGCGTCAGGAACAGGGTTTCGTTCTTTACGACAACATCCGGCTGCAACAACGGGTTGGTGTACTGGAAGTTGCCGAAGTTCGGAACCACATAATGGACACCGAGCAGCACATACTTGACAATCGCAACTTGGCTGTTCTTGGCAAGGTCAAGCGTATAGCTGGACAGGTTGCCAATAACGAACAACACCATCGTCAAGAAGAAGTTGACAAGCGGAGTCACAAAGGTCGAAAAGAACATCGCAAGTGCTGCAAGGAGCAACATCTGCATTGCAATCATCAGAATGCCTTTGAAGAGAATCAATGGGCTGACTGCGTTCTCTGCGCCAATCTGCTTGACTGCAACTGCAACAACGAATGCAAGTCCCATCAGTCCGATGTTGATGCCCAAGGTTCCAAGAGCACCAAAGAACTTACCGAGGAGGAACTCATACCGGCGTACAGGCTTCGCAAGAATTGTGTAGATGGTCCTGCGCTCAACTTCTGTTGGTACGAGGTTGATACACAGAATCACTGTGATGAAGAGACCAGCAAGGCTGATGATACCAAGACCCATTCCCTTGACAAGGGTTAGTTCCTGGCGTGGTGCAAACTGCTGGAAGATAAATGTGAGTGCAATCAGAACAACGCCAACCATCAGGAATGCGTTAAGAATCTTTTTGCGAAGCGCTTCACTAATGGTATTGCGCGCAATCACCATAGCTGTGTTCATTACTTTGCAATCTCCTTGTATGGATTGGCAGAGGACGTTTCGTTGTTGACGAGTGGCCGGTCGCCAGTCGAGATCAACGATCCACTGACCTTATCAAGCCTTCCGCCAACGATTTCGACAAAGATGTCTTCGAGGCGACGCTTCATTGGGACGATGCTGACCACGCTTGCGTTGCCGCTACGTGCCGCGTCAATCACAGAGCTGACATCACCACGAACAACAGATGCCGTTAGTACATCACCTGTTCGGATAGCTCCATCAGCAGACAACTTAGCTGCGAGCTCAGCCGGCGTGTTCTCGATTTTGATCTCGACACGCTCACCACCAAGCAGCTCTTCCATCGTGCCAAGCACTTGAAGCTTGCCCTTATGGATAATCGATGCACGGTGGCATACAAGTTCGACGTCTTCAAGCTGGTGGCTCGACAGGAACATCGTCTTGCCTTGGCGCTTCAGCTCAAGCATTAGGTCTCGAATATCACGTCGGGCAATCGCATCAAGACCAGATGTTGGCTCGTCGTAGAACAACAACGTCGGATCATTGATGAGCGACTGTGCAATACCTACACGTTGTCGCATACCTTTTGAAAACTCGGAAACTGGCTTGTTGACATCAGACTTGCCACCAAGACCAACGAAATCTACAAGTTCATCAGCCTTTTTCTTTGCTTCTTCACGATGCATTCCAAAGAGCTGTGCATAGAACGTGACAATTTCACGAGCCGTCATGTGCTCGTAGAAGTAAGGGCTTTCAGGGAGATACGAAATCTTGTGCTTGACCGCAATGTCACCTGCGGGGGCACCGAGGACGTTCGCATCACCGCTTGTCGCGTAAATCAACCCGAGGAGAATCTTAATCGTCGTGGTTTTACCAGCACCGTTGGCGCCCAAAAACCCGAAGATTTCACCTTCTCCGACTGTCAATGTCAGATTATCAACGGCATTGACAAATTCCCGCTTCATGGGCACGGGATACTGCTTTGTCAGGTTAGTAATCTCTATAGCTGCCGCCATTTGTCGGCCCTCCACTCCGGTTCAACATCCATGGAATATGGATGAATCCTACAGAGCGTCCTTTCTTCTTCGAAACCGCTACCAGTGGATGCGGTGGCTTGCACCACGCGAAAATCGCCAGCGCTGCGGGCAGGCAAACCCTCACTGGAAAAACGACCAGTAGCGAGTGTACCTGTAAACTTTCCGATTATATGACTGGGGTGTCTTGTTGTCAAAGCAACTGCGTAAGTCCCAAATGTCAGGATCGGTCAATAGCCGCAACCTACATCCAGAGTGCTGGTAGGCATACCGTGTATATAACCGTATTTATACCTATACATTTTCTAGCAAATCGTTAAATCTTCGGGTATAAACCCTCAATCCTTCGGGCATCCGTTGGAGAGACACCGACAAAGCACTTGAGTTTCACCACTCAGGAGTGGTGTGGGACTAATCTTAATTGAGGTCGAATATGAATATCCGAAACAATCGGCAGGCGTTCACCCTTATCGAACTCCTCGTCGTCATCGCAATCATCGCGATTTTGGCAGCTATCCTCTTCCCAGTATTTGCTCAGGCACGTGAAAAGGCCCGTTCTGCATCCTGCCTTTCAAACCAGAAGCAGCTCGGACTTGCAACACTCATGTATTCCCAGGACTACGATGAGTTGATGCCGTTGACCACATCCAATATCAATGGCCAGTGGCTCACAAACTTCTGGCACATGGTTCCCCCAACATGGTCCTCCCTGCAGACACACCCTGCAGTTCTGGGTTCCAACTTTGTGTGGGCAAACACCATTCAGCCATACGTGAAGAACTACGGTATTCTCGCATGCCCATCCGCTCCTGAGTTCCGTGTTGGCCTCGCACGCTTTACCTACTCCAACATGCTTGCTCGTCCAGAGAAGACTTCCTACACAATCAACGGACTTCTTCAGGCTTACCCACAAGCTGGCATCAATGCTCCAGCTGACCTCCCATTGATCTGGGAAGGCCGTGGCAAGAGTGCAGCACTGGGTGGCAACCTCCAGAACCCACTCCTGACCTGTGCTGATGGCACGCAGCCATGTGTGTACAACACATCCTGTTCCGGAACCACCAACGGCGGTACCGGTGGTGCATTCGGTATCGATGGTTCGATCTGGATCCACAACAAGGGTATGAACTTTGTATTCGCCGATGGCCATGCAAAGTACCGCGTTCTTGGAATGCAACAGTCCCCTGCAAACACCAACTGGGCAGTTGACCCTTACACGGGCTACAACGCATCCGGTATCCCAGGCTTCCTGTGGACCAACGGCTGCCATCCATGGTTGTTCCGCCCAGACTTCCAACCATAGGCCTGACCTGTCAGGTTTAGTCATTGCCGTCCAGCCTATGCTGGACGGCTTTCCAATTTGAGGTACCGATATGAAGTATTTACTTATGATCGCAGTTCTGGCATCCCTTGCACTCGCAGGCTGCCAAAAGCCTGAAGAGGCAGCTCCCGCCCCTGCACCAGCTCCTTCTGCTGCGACACCTGCAGGCGCACCAGCCGCTGGCACTCCTGGACAGAAGTCTGACACCCCAGTTCAGTCCCCATCCGGTTCTGCAACACAACCACAATAAGGTTCCTGTCCCATACGAACCGCAACTTCGGTTGCGGTTCTTTGTTTAAGTTAGGGTAATCGATGCCAACCAAAGATGTTCTGTCCACATTACTCGACCTGCTCAGCTATAACTCACCGTCGAGGTCCGAACACGATGTCAGCCTCTACTGTGCAGAGCGGTTGAGAAACATTGGATTTGATGTCCGCTGGGATGGATCCAACTCGGCAACAGGATCAAACGTTGGCAATCTGATCGCCACACTACCCGCCACTGATACATCGCTACCAGGCCTCCTCTTTGCCGCACACCTCGATACAGTGGAGCCTACTCCAGGGATTAACGTTGTGGTTGATGGTGATGTCATTTCTGCAACGAGTGACACAATTCTCGGCGGAGATGACAAATGCGGTGCGGCACCAATCATCTGCGCGATGGAAGAGATCGTCACCAAGAACATTCCCCACGGCCAGCTGCAAGTTGTCTTTACGACTTGTGAAGAGATCGGACTTGTTGGTGCAGCTAACATCGATCAAACAATGCTAACCAGCCAATATGGTTTTGTCCTAGATGGTGGGCCGCCACTTGGTTCAATCGTGACAGCTGCTCCAGCATCTGAATGCCTTGAAATCACCGTTCATGGGAAAGCCGCGCACGCAGGAGCCGAGCCTGAAAAAGGCATCAACGCAATTGTTGCCGCTGCAAAGGCAATCGCATCGTTTCCTGTCGGGCGTATCGATGCTGAAACAACAAACAATGTTGGTGTGATCACTGGTGGTCAAGCACGCAATGTTGTTCCAGACACCGTAACCATCATTGCGGAGGCACGCTCACGCAACCAGACTAAACTAGAAGAGCAGCTGTCGACGATCAAAACAGCTTTTGAAGTTGAAGCGGCAAAAATGGGAGCGACGGTGACTATCCGTACGACAAATAGTTATCCCGCATACCACCTGACAAATGACTTCCCTGTCATTAGCCTTGCAGCGCAAGCTGCATCAACCTTAGGTTTTCCGCCACAGTTTCGAGAGTCAGGCGGAGGCACAGATGCCAACCACTTCAATGGTTTTGGTATTCCGACAGCAGTTCTCGCAACAGGAATGCAGCTCATCCACACCCACGATGAGTTTTGTACAGTCTCTGCGCTCCATGGAAATGTTGCCTGGATCATCGAAATCGTAAAGTCGGCCAGATAGTCTACGAAGTCACTAGCGCTTGCAACGCCCACTCCACATGCTCGCGCACGATTCCTGACTCATCTAGTAAGCCGGCTTCAAGTACGGACTTAAGCCTAACGTCGTGTGTGTTACCAATGGCAACCGCTACATTGCGACGCAGACCTGCCCGGCCCGTTCGTAGAACCGGCGTACCCAAAAATGTTTGCTGAAACCATTCTTCAGATGACAAATTCGTAAAGAGATTTCCTAAATCAAGTGCCCCAAAGCTTGGTTTCCAATCGAAGGCTGTGAGCTGCTCCACCGATGCAAGCGAGTTCCAAGGACAAACATCAATGCAGATATCGCAGCCAAAGATTCGATTTCCCATCAATGGCCTAATCTCAAGCGGAATGCTTTCCTTTGCCTCAATGGTCCAATAGCTGATGCATCGACGTGGATCCAGAACATTGGGCGCGACAAGAGCTCCCGTTGGACAAACCTGAAGGCATTTAGTACATCCCCCACAGTTCCCCATCTTGGAATCTGGTGTATCCGGTTCAATCAATGCTGTTGTCAGGATGACAGACAAAAAGACATAGTTACCAAATCCTGGAACGATGACATTCGTGTGACGCCCCTGCCAGCCGATACCAGCGCGGACGGCAAGCTCCCGCTCAGGAATCGGTGCTGAGTCCGTCGTTGCCCGTGATACTGATTCGGGAATGAGCTCTTCAACGACCTTCATCCCTTGCTTCGTTATCGAACGAATAACGCGGTGATAATCCAATCCCTGAGCATATTTGGCAATTATTCCATCCGAAGGACCTGCTTCAATCGATGGGTGGTTGTAAGAAACCGCTAGAACAATGGCCGTTTGCGCACCATCTAGGAGCTCAGGTACACCCAAATGTCCTGTACGAAGCTCCCTGCGTGTCGATAGCCACAGCATTTCTCCGGCATAACCAGCATTGGTCCATGCTCGCCAATAGCTCTGCTGCCGACTTGGAAAAGTGTCTGTAAAGCCAACCTGCGAAAATCCACACGCAAGTAGGGCATCCCGAAGCTGTTCCTTGGTCTCAGTTGGCAACATCGTTGCATACCTTCATAACCTCGAGCGTAAGTAAAGGCTCTACGATGAGGACTTGAAAAACCATTCGCGGCAAAACGATACAATCGGGCATCATGTCACTCATACCGTTTGACAGCCCGTTTCGCCACGGTTTTGTCCGAGTTGCTGTTGCCAGCACCGTTATCACAATCGCAAATCCCAAAGCAAATGCTTCCTCCATCGTGCAGCTGATGCACGATTCGCAGGCTGATCATATTCAAGTCTTGGTAACGCCGGAACTTGGGCTTACCGGCTACACATGTGATGAGTTGTTTCAGCAGACCGTGTTGCTGGATGCCGTTACGGATGCACTTCAGGTGATTTGTGATGCCACTATTGACACCAAGCTGTTGTGCTTCGTTGGTGCTCCGATTCGTGTAGGCGCAAAGCTTTACAACTGTGCCGTTGGGATAAACAATGGTCACATCGTCGGTATTGTCCCCAAACAACACTTACCCGGATATCGGGAGTATTACGAGCCAAGATACTTCACTCCGTTTGATGGCGACACGTCAGACATTGTAATCAATGGCCAAAGCGTGCCTTTTGGCCGCAATATATTGTTTCAGCTAGGCGATGATATTTCGAAGCTTGTCGGAGTCGAGATCTGCGAAGATGCTTGGGTTCCGGATACTCCATCGACCCAGCTCGCGCTCGCCGGAGCAACCATTATCTGCAACCTATCGGCATCCAATGTTACGACGGGAAAGCCTGATTACCGTCGACAGCTAATAACAAGTCTTTCCGCAAGGTTGATTTGTGGCTATGCGTATGCATCCGGAGGGCCAGGGGAATCTTCCAACGATGTTGCTTGGGATGGACATTGCATCCTCGCAGAAAACGGGTCCCTTCTCGCAGAGCATCAGTCATGGCTGGATACATCATCGAAGCTCACCGTCGCAGACATTGACATCGACCGTTTACACCATGACCGGTTGAAGTTTCATACATTTGATGGACCTAAACCAAAGCGCATTATCAAGACAGTCACTGCTCACTGTACGGATCACGTTCCTCTGCAACGCAATGTCGCACAGTTCCCCTATGTGCCATCGGATCACGGGCAGCGTGACCAACGCTGTGAAGAGGTCTATCAGATACAGGTTGCCGGCCTTGTCCAGCGGCTAAGGTCATCTGGCGTACAACGGATGGTCATTGGAATATCTGGAGGGCTCGATTCTACGCATGCAGCCCTGGTATGCTGCCGAGCCGCCGATGCCCTTGGCTGGACTCGGAGCCAAATCACCGCCGTGACAATGCCCGGATTTGCAACATCGGCGCGGACACTTGATCAAGCAAATGCATTGATGTCCCTCCTTGGGATGGATGCATCCGCAGTTGATATCCGGCCAAGCTGTATGCAAATGCTGCAGGACATTGGGCATCCTTTCGTTAACGGCGAGCCCATCTACGATGTGACCTTCGAAAATGTACAGGCCGGAGAGCGAACAAGTCATCTGTTCAGACTCGCAAACCATGTTGGTGGAATCGTGATTGGCACAGGAGATCTGTCCGAGCTGGCACTAGGTTGGTGTACGTATGGTGTTGGAGACCATATGAGCCATTACTCCGTGAATTGCAGCGTTCCGAAAACGCTCATCCAATATCTGATTCGATGGCTAGCCGATGATGTTAGCAGCACGCCCGTCCTGCGCAAAGTTCTTTTGGACATTGTCGAAACAGAGATTTCGCCTGAGCTGATTCCAGGCACCGATGGTGAAGCTGAGCCATCGCAGCGTACAGAAGCAAAGGTTGGCCCCTATGCCCTTCAGGACTTTGCTCTTTACTACTTCACCCGGTTTGGCTTAACGCCAGCCAAGATTTATTACTTGCTGCAACAAGCGTGGGGTTCAACGTACCACTCAGATGAACTTGCAAAGTGGCTTGAACTGTTCATACGGCGCTTCTTTCAGAATCAGTTTAAACGGACCTGTATCCCCAATGGACCAAAAGTAGGCAGTGGTGGGAGTCTCTCCCCCCGTGGTGATTGGCGGATGCCAAGTGATGCCAGCTGTGAATTGTGGTTGGAAAATTTGCGGGATGCACACCGTGAAATGGGAAATCTTAATCATCCAAATCCTAAGGATTAGGAAATTCCATTAATGACGGAACATCCGAGTCGGTGATTCGGTATACTTGTATGTATCGCCGTGGTTAGTCACGGCATTCCAAATGTTAATCAAGGGAACGATTGTATGTCTATCGCGCTGGAAGTATCGACGGAAGTAATGGACAGCTCCTGCCCACTCTCTTTGACAGAGCGTGCGGCTCAGGAGGTCATGGATATCCTTGAGCAGCAGGGAAACCCTGATGGTATTCGTCTACGCGTCTATGTAGCAGGTGGCGGATGCAGTGGTCTGCAATACGGCCTTGCACTGGATGAGAGCATCGATGAAGGTGATGAAGTGTTTTCCACAAGCGGTGTCGAGGTTGTCCTCGCCCCTATGGACATCAAGTACCTTCAAGGCGCGGTTGTTGACTACGTGACGACAGCGATGGGCGGCGGCTTCAAGGTCGAAAACCCGAATGCTGTCAAGTCCTGTGGATGTGGGTCCTCCTTCTCCGTTGAAGATGACACAGAAGGACGAACGATCACTGGCGGATGTGGTAGCTGCCCAAGCAAAGGTTAGTCACTAATCCCCATATCTCGTAGACGCCTCCATGGCATCGCCATGGAGGCGTTTTTCATTAACATTTCGGGAACTAACATTTGCTAAACGTGTTAAGTCTCGTATCAAGCACCGGAGTAAGCTGTGGCACCACCTCAATCACTGACACAAGGACATAAAACCTATAGGGATTGGGATGACGATTTACGTTTTGCAAAAGCACTTACTCATAAGCATGCGAAAAGTTTTAGTGCTGGGATACGCTTCTTCCCACGTGAAGTACGCGATGTGACGTATGCGATTTACGCATTTGTTCGTTTACCGGATGACATCGTCGATGAGCAAGGTTTGAGCGATGAACAAGCATCCGCTGCGCTTCTCGATTGGATCAAATCCTGGCAACTGGCTTATGATTCAGGCACAATTGACTGCCATCCAGCGTTTCGGATGATGCGGTACGTGATGAACCGCTACAATATGCCACGCAGCCTCGTTGATGACTTCTTTACGGCGATGCTAAGCGACACCCGTATCAAGCGCTATCACTCTTATGCTGAGCTCAATGCTTATATGCATGGAAGTGCAAGTGTCGTCGGTGAAATGATGGCTCTTGTCTGCGGTGCGACACATCCGGATGCTATTCCAACGGCACGCGCACTGGGTGAAGCGTTTCAAATGACGAACTTCTTACGAGATGTGCAGGCGGACTTTGAACAACGCGGCAGAATTTACTTGCCATCTGACATGTTACGCCGCTACGATTCATCCCACGATGCCATCATCCATCAGGTCGCAGATGACAACTGGAAGGCTGCTATACGGGACTTGGTCTCCCATACGAGATCGCTATATAAAGTGGGTAGGTCTGGCATAAAGCACCTCTCTCCTGACTGCCAGTTTGGCGTTGCATTAGCAGCTGATATCTATGAAGCTATCTTGGATCGTATTGAAGCAAATGACTACAATGTGTTCAAAGGTCGTGTCCATACATCGACGGCACATAAGCTGATGATTTTTGGTAAGCGTCGATTGGCGCTTTGTCACTAGTGAAACTAACCAAATCATCTAAGGTTGTCATTATTGGCGGTGGTTTTGGCGGACTCGCTGCCGCTGCTCTCTTGTCGTGCGCTGGACTATCCGTGCAGCTACTTGAGCGTAATGAGACACTCGGTGGCAGAGCCCGCGTGTGGACCGAAAACGGTTTTCGCTTTGATATGGGGCCATCCTGGTACCTCATGCCGGATGTCTTCGAGCACTTCTTCAAACTCTGTAACGAAGATGTTGATACTGTTCTTCCCACGAAGCGGCTCTCACCATCCTACCGGGTCTACTTGGCTGGAAGCGATGCTCCCGTGGACATGTACTCGGACACCGTACGTGATGGAGCAACGCTTGACCAGTTCTTCCCTGGCAGCAGTAAGAGTCTTGCCGCTTACATCAAAACAAGTAAGAGTCACTATGACCGGAGCCTCAGATCATTCATGGCTCGGAATGCCGATACCTTCTTCCACTACATGACGCTCGCGACCATGCGGGATGGCTGGGGTTTACCTGTCCTAATCTCAATGGAGAAGCATCTCTCAAAGTGGTTCAAGAACGATACCGTAAGACGCTTTCTTGCCTACCAAACCCTTTTTCTGGGAAATGCTCCGAAGGAAACTCCTGGCGTTTTTTCAGCAATGAACTACGTTGATTTTGCGATGGGAGTGCATTATCCAGATGGTGGGATCGGGGCCATCGTTACAGCGATGGCGAACATCATCACTAAAGCCGGTGGGACGATTACGACAGGCGCCGATGTGAGCTCTATTGACATCGAGAGAGGCTCGGCACGGTCTGTCACGCTCACCGATGGTCGGGTAATCGATGCTGACATAGTTGTGGCGAACTCCGATTATCACCATGTGGAGTCTGTTCTTCTGCCAAAAGAGTCTCAGAGTCTAGATCAAAACTACTGGTCCAAGAAGCGACCAGCACCAAGTGCAGCCATTCTGTATCTGGGTATACGCGGTGAAGCGCCGATGCTTGAACACCATACTCTTTTATTCCCGGATGATTGGGATTTGAGTTTTTCAGAGCTCTTCCATGGGCATTCCTTGCCGACAGATCCTAGCATCTACGTCTCATGCCCAAGCAAGACCGATCCAACGGTCGCGCCAAGCGGCTATACAAATCTCTTCATTCTGATGCCATGTCCAACTGGACTAACGTGGACACCAGAATTGAAGCGGGAGTGTACTGAGCGGTTACTTGACATTCTTGAGCAATCCTTTTCTATCGATGGAGTTCGAGAGCGCGTCGTGGTTCAAAGGTTTTATTGCGGCGAGGATTTTTCCAATGACTACTGTGCATGGCTTGGAAATGCGCTTGGTGGTCAGGCGCATACTCTAGCGCAATCCAGCTTTATGCGTCCGCCAGCTCGCAGCCGGAAAGTAAAAAACCTGTTCTTTGTCGGAGCGGGTACAAACCCGGGAATAGGTATGCCGATGTGTCTGCTGTCAGCAGAAATGTTGGTAAAACGCTTGTTCAAAACTGGCGGGCCAGGCCTCCTAAAGCAGCTTCCGCGTATCTAACTGCAAACTAGGCCGAATGGTCCAGAAATACAAACACCCCGCGACATTTACATGAATCGCGGGGTGAATCAAGTAACGGGCAGTATCTAGCCCATCAACCTCACCCTTGAATCAGTAGATGTGTTGGTAAACCGCTTGTTCTACACCGGTTAGCCAGAAAAACAAACACCCCGCGAGACTTACATGAATCGCGGGGCTAATCAAGTAACGGGCAGTATCTAGCCAATCAACCTCACCCATGAATCAGTAGATGTGTTGGTAAAACGCTTGTGCTACACAGGTTGGCCAGAAAAACAAACACCCCGCGTCATTTGCATGAATCGCGAGGTGAATACAGAATCTGATTTCGAACTAGTCTTCGAGGAGTTCCTGTTCTTTAGTCTTCGCTAAAGTATCCAGCTCGCCCATAAACCGGTCCAGAACCTTCTGGATGTCCTTTTCTACACGCTTGACATCGTCCTCAGTGAGCTCATCATCCTTCTTGGCAGCATCAATACCATCACGTCGGATGTTCCTAAGGGAGACTCTAGCGGCCTCAGTCTTCTGACTTAGCTGCTTTACGAAGTCCTTGCGGCGATCCTGCGTAAGCGCAGGAACATTCAGCCGAATGGTCACACCATCGTTGTTAGGATTCATTCCCAGATGTGAGTTGTTGATTGCTTTTTCAATCAACGGCAACGCACTGGCATCCCAAGGGGTGATGAGGAGAACTCTTGGCTCAGGAGACACAACAGTACCGAGCTGATTTACAGGCATCGGTTGTCCGAAATAATCAACGCGAAGGCCATCCAGCATTGCAGGGCTGGCACGCCCAGCGCGCAAAGTATTGAAGTCTGCCTGTGCAGATTCAATCGACTTACGCATGCGTGACTCAGAATCCTTCAGAATGTCAGAGACGTTCATTGCTTAATCCTTCCAACGAGTGTACCGATTGGTTCACCTTCAACCGCACGCTTGATGTTACCGGAGATTCCAATATCAAAAACAATAATTGGAAGATCATTTTCCATACAGACAGCAAATGCAGTCAGGTCCATCACCTTGAGCTTGCGCTCAATCGCTTCATCAAAAGACAGTGTTTTATACGGCATCGCATCCGCGTGTTTACGTGGATCCTTGTTGTAGACCGCATCAGTACCGTTCTTTGCCATCAGGACGACATCAGCGCCTAGCTCAACGGCTCTCAGTGCCGCGGCAGTGTCTGTTGTAAAGTACGGATTACCCGTACCCGCAGCAAGGATCACCACGCGACCTTTTTCCATGTGACGCATGGCGCGCCGCCGGATAAACGGCTCAGCGATTTGCGGAATAGGGATTGCCGTTTGCACACGGGTCTGAACGTCCAGCTTTTCCAGACTGTCCTGCAATGCGACAGCATTAATAACTGTCGCCAGCATCCCAGCATAGTCAGCAGACGTCCGTTCCATGCCTTCACCGGCAGAAACAGCGGAGCCACGAAGAATATTGCCGCCACCGACAACAATTGCTACCTGTACACCTGATGCAGCGACTTCGGCAATTTCATTGGCTATCTTCTTGATGGTTTCTGGCGATATTCCATAACCCTGCTCCCCGGAGAATGCTTCTCCGGAGAGCTTTAGAAGCACACGGCCAAACCTTGGCCGCGAGTCATCGGGAATCATTCGGCAGCTTGCTTTGGCGTACCTTCGCCAACCTCGAAACGGGTAAAGCGAGCGATCGTGCCATTTTGGTCTTTCGCGAGCTGTCCGACGGTCTTCTTATCTTCACGGATGTAAGGCTGTGACAGAAGAACGATTTCGCCAAGGAACTTTCGTAATCGGCCATCGACCGCAGACTGAATTGCGGCATCTGGCTTCCCGACCATCTTAGGATCGTTCTTGGTTTGATCTTCAACGAATGCGCGCTCTTTAGCGACGACATCCGCTGGAACATCTGAGTCGGAGAGGAAGCGTGGCTTTGCAAAACTAACGTGCATTGCGACTTCAAGGCCGAGGCCTGCAGTGGTTGCTTCTACGAGCACACCGATGCGTCCGCCTTCGGATCCGGCTCCACCAGGGTTGTGGACATAAGCGGTGATAACGCCATCACCAGCTGCGTAGCGTACCGTGCGTCCGAGGACGAGCTTTTCACCGATGCGCTTGATTGCATCATCAATCTTGGCAGCAACGGTTACGCCACCGAGATCGGCAGCCAGAACATCTTCAGCAGTTGGGAGGTCATTGCCAGCAACAACTGCAGCAATTTCACGTGCCAACGAGCGGAAATCTTCATTACGTGCAACAAAGTCTGTCTCAGAATTGAGCTCGATCAATGCACCAAATTTGCCATCATCGGATACGTGCGCCATGACAAGGCCTTCGCCAGCAACGCGCTCGCCACGATCCTTGGTACCTTTTTTGCGCAACAACTCGATTGCCGCTTCAAGGTCACCGTCGGTTTCGGTCAGTGCCTTCTTGCACTCCATCATTCCCAGCCCTGTACGCTCGCGAAGTTGGGCTACGAGACCAGCAGTAATTGCAGCCATGTTACTAATCCTTCCAATAACTTTGTTTATTCAAGGAGATGGGCAGGTACAAGGCCTGCCCATCGTCAATCAGTCTACGAAACGCAGTGGAAACCTACTCTTCGGTAGGTGCTTCCGTTCCATCACTTACGATGTGACCATCGCCATCATAGGAAAAGTCGAGGCCCTTGGCATCTTCTTCCATCTGGCGGCGACGTGCCTCAGCTGCATCAAGTCCAGCAGCATCGTCTTCAAGTACATCAAAGCCGGTGATTGCAGCAACAGGAGCATCCTCCCACTCGTGCTGCTTGACTTCGACAACCGCTTCAGCAATCTTCTGGGTGATCAGCTTGATTGCACGGATTGCGTCATCGTTTCCTGGAATGATGTAGTCGATCTCATCAGGATCACAGTTCGTGTCAACAATCGCTACGATTGGAATACCGAGCGACCGCGCTTCAGCGACTGCAATGTGTTCCTTCTTGGTATCAACGATGAACATTACTGCAGGAAGACCTGGCATGTCCTTAATACCGCCGAGGAAGCGCTCAAGCTTGTCCTTCTCTTCGGTAAGAATCGCAGCTTCCTTCTTCGTAAGCTTAAGGAAGGTGCCATCCTCTTCCATCGCAGTCAGGTCACGAAGACGCTGAATACGGGACTGAATGGTCTTGAAGTTTGTCAGCATGCCACCGAGCCAGCGCTCGTTGACAAAGTACTGGCGGGATGTCTGCGCAGCTTCCATCATCGCATCAGCAGCCTGCTTCTTCGTACCTACGAAGAGAACGTGGCCGCCTTCGGTAACGATGTCCTGGATGAACTTCTGTGCATCATCGAACAACTTAAGGGACTGATGAAGGTCGATGATGTAGATACCATTACGGCTACCATAAATGTAGCGCTTCATCTTTGGGTTCCAACGACGGGTTTGGTGACCGAAGTGAACACCAGCCTCTAGGAGGTCTTTCATCAAAATTGTGGCCATAAAAATGAACCTTTCCTGGTTTGCGGGACGAATCCCCCCCTCCGGAATGGACCGTAACTACGGACCAGGATTATCCCGGATGCGGACTTGCAGAGACGATAAATCTCTACGGTGTGGTGCAAAACCTTGGCACTATATCACGCGATGACAGTCTTGCGCCGATGCTACAATCAATCCGTGCAAGTATCGACATGGCAGAAACCATTGATCATCCGGAACATCAAACTTGGATACGGCGGCATCCCCGTCGTTGATAATTTTAATCTTACGGTAACGCCAGGAGAAATCCATGCTCTGGCCGGTGAAAACGGAGCCGGGAAGACTACCGTCTTGAAGGCTGTTGCCGGTCTCATCACCCAGATGTCGGGAAGCATTGAAATCCCAGCAGATGATCGTGAAAAGGCATCCCGTGTCGGGTTTGTCCTACAACATGATGTGCTTCCATCCAACATGACGCTTGGAGCCTGTGTCGCGTGCGCAGCACTTGCAGCGGGTCAATCGAGCACGGTGGACAGTAATCAGCAGCAGCTCACGCGTGTTGGCTTGCTGGTACCACTAGGAAAACGAGTCTCAGATCTGACGATGCATCAGCGGCAGCTTTTGCAAGTCGCGTGTGCGCTTGCATCCAAGCCAGCTTTGTTACTCCTTGATGAACCTACCTCGGTGATGTCACATACCGATGCCGTTCATTTCTGGACGCTGATTCAGGCAGAAGTTGCAACTGGATTGACAGTTATCATTGCCACGCACAAACTTGAAGACATTCTTGAATATTGCTCTCATGTCACAGTAATGCGCTCAGGGGAGCTGGTGTTCACGCGTCAGGTAAGTGATGTGACTCTTGCAGACATCATCAGTGGGATGGCTCCACCGGCGATTTCTGAATCCAAAGCCATTGATAAACCCGAAAAACGATTCTCGAGTGAACTCATTGTTCGAATCAGTGGGAATGGTGCGCAGCTGGATATACACGAAAATGAGATTCATGGTCTAGCGGGCTTGGATGGCTCTGGCTACACCAGCTGGCTAAAAGCACTTGCGTTGACACGGCAAGATGGCCTCTCGGTAACTGTCAGACAAGAATCCATTGACTCCAAGTCAATAGCAACTCGCAGGAAAATGCACATTGGCTACATCCCAGCGGACCGTCACATAGAAGGCATGATCACCAGTGAACCCCTCGATCACAACATGACCTTTGGACAGCTGGCTGATTCACCGTTTGCGCAATGGCTTCCGCTTCAACGGCATTCAGATGCAGCCAAAGCGTCAGCGATTGTCGATGCATACGATGTTCGCCCAAGAGATGTAACACGAAACCTTGACACACTAAGCGGTGGGAACCAGCAAAAGTTTATGGTTGGCCGTGAGCTTGAACGCAATAATGAGATTATTGTTATTGATCAACCAACTCGCGGCCTCGACCGAGCGGCGAGCGCCGGGATCACTCGGAAACTTCTCGCAAAGTCCCTCCAGACAGGCACGGCTATCCTCGTGTATTCCGATGACCTTACCTTTCTGATAAACACCTGCGACACGATTAGTGTCGTTTCAAGTGGTCAGCTTGTGCAAACCAGACCATCCACAGAATGGACTGAAAAGTCACTCGTTGAGGCCATCGTTTAGTGAAGCACGCCAAAACGTTTTTTGCCCTGATAGGCGTTGCGCTTGCAACATTCGCACTCTTGCGCCTGCAGCCGGATGTCGTCAACATCGCCTTTGGTTCGCCAATGGCTCTCTTGCGGTTTCTCACGATTGCCACTCCCCTGCTACTCGCTGGCTTAGGGGTCCACGCATGCCTAGCAACTGGGCGCATACTCATCGCAGGAGAAGGCATCTATGCTGCTGGAGGGCTAACAGTAGCCATCGTTGGGACCTCTCTGTCAAACACCCCTCTCGGGCTTTGGGCGGGGCTAACCCTGGCGTTCGCCATCGGCGGATGTGTTGGGCTCCTCATCAGCTGGCTTAGGGAGAACAAAGGCGTTCACGAAGTCATCAGCGGTCTCCTCTTAAACTATATCCTTCAGCTTCTAACGCGTTACTTGGCAAACGGACCGTTCCGAGACCCTACTTCAGATGCTCCTCACACACGGGAAATGCCTTGGACATTACCTCTGCTGTATCTAGGCTCTGATCTCAATATCGGGCTTGTGTTCGGGTGCATCCTGATGGCAGCTTACATTTATGTCTTCCACAAAACCGTTATTGGTCGCTTCATACGGTCTTTGGCAACAACGGATGGTGTGGCAAATGTTGCAGGGCTCGCACCAAAGCGAACGCGCATTTTAGTGATGGTTATCTCAGCGGGCATTATTGGGCTTGCTGGCGCGATTTCTATCGGATCAGCCGGGCCATTCAGGAGATTTCCTGCTGACTTTTACGGAAGCGGTGTAGGCTTTGATGGCCTCATTGTTGGTTTACTGGCAGGACCAAGTGCTTGGTTGCTCCTTCCATCCACCCTATTGATCGCCTGTTTGTCACACCTCTCCGATGCCTTGTCACTTGCAACATCCCTTCCCCGTCAGGTTGGATCACTTGCGGGAGCACTGTTGTTCCTTCTTGCTGCGGCTTTACGCTACAGAAAGCAATCCCGGTCTTAGTCCCATGAAAGGTACATTGCAACGATGACCCTTGTTCCGTGGCTTGCCGCAACGACAAATCTTGGACTGCCGGTGATGCTGGCTGCGACAGGTGGCCTCATCTGTGAAAAATCAGGGACGGCTGCACTGTTTCTGGAAGGCACGATGCTGACGGCCGCGTTTATCGCCATTCGGACCGGCGGTGGAGTCACTGGTCTTATCTGCGGACTGGCTGCAGGCGTCGCCGTTACCAGCTGCCACTATCTGCTTGTCACCCGCGCAAATGTAAAGGATGTCATCGCAGGTGTGGGACTCAACATGCTGGCACTTGCTGCAACATCATTTTGTGAGCGAATTGTCCCATCCGCCGAAAGTGTCCCAACACTCTCAACAACATCAGGTGTTCTTGTCGCTGCCGCCTGTGTTGCCATCCTAATAGCGTGCCTTACAAATCCAAAGCTTCGATTACGACTTGACATCACAGGGGAATCAGCATTACAGGCACGGATTTTTGGAATCAACACATTGCGTGTCAAGCTGGTGTCTCACATCGCAGCTGGTGCACTAGCAGGCGTTGGAGGAGCTCTCCTGCCGCTGATGGGTATCGGAACATTTGTTGAAAACATGACAAATGGTCGCGGCTATCTGGCACTTGCGGCTATTGTGTTCGGGCGGTGGGACCTTGGATCCGTTATTGCTGCATCGATTGCTTTCGCAGCACTGGATGCACTCCAGCTTGTTGCATCCACACAAGGCATAAAGGCAGATGCCGACTTGCTTTCGATGATGCCCTACCTCGCCGGTCTTATCGCACTCATCGTGAGAACGAAACGCACCGCCGGCCCAGCAGAGCTATCAAAGTAGATGCGACTATTGTTGGACTCGGAAATCAACGACTCCAACTGCAACTACGACTGAGAATCAGTCTTGCCGCTCTACGGAATCCGCAGGAGCTGAATCCGGTTCAATGGGAACCAAATCGCTTGCGCTTTGCCCACAATACGGCTGGTCTCAAGAGGTCCCCACATATGGCTGTCATGTGAGAAGTTTCGGTTATCACCGAGCATAAAGACTTCATCCTTACCGATGGTAAGAAGCGGGAGCACATAGTCAGGGTCTTCCCGTGTATACGTCTCAGGCGCTAGCTTGCCGTTGATGAGCGTACGGCCAGGGACAATCTTCAGTTCTTTGCCAGCATCAATCAGCTGCTGTGCCATTGTCACCGTGAGGGATGCACCATTTGTCTTGGTGTATTCCTGCAGCTTGGTTTTCAGGTGAGTTTGAAAGTCCGAGATGCTCATCGGTGCACCCGCATCAACACTTACACCCGTTTCAAGGAACTTTACAGAACCCTCTTGCGACGTGAGGATTTCACGCAGCAGACGGTGCCAATCCATTCCAGTCATCGCGATTGCATCAATCTCACGGTCACCAGCAAAAATCTTTGGCGGTTGGACTTCGATCGTGTCACCTTCGATGGCAACGCACCGTTTAATAAAGTCCAACTTCTTACCATTCGTAGCCGTTGGTGGCGCATCGAAGACAATGATGTCACCGCGCATCGGCTTACCAAGACGATACGAAATCCGGTCTACAACAAGCCGGTCATTCACTAAAAGGGTATTGACCATCGACTCAGTCGGTATATAAAACGCCTGCGCTACGAACGGACGGATGATCAGGAATGCCAGTGCAAGCACAAATGCGCACGTATCACAGAGATCGCTGACACCGCGTGCAAAAGGATGGTCGGTTTTCTTGAAGACAAATCTTAGAAATGTCGCCCCAGCAATCACAGCGATAATGACGGGCAAGGGTAAGTTTGCTATTTGGTCAGTGATTGGGGTTGGTGCTTGGTCATTCATCTTTGGGATCCGGGTCTACAGCATACGGTTCGGGTTCCGATATTGGCAACCTCACCGTAAAAGTTGACCCGATGCCCAGCTCACTTTTGACAGTGATTGTCCCCATATTGGCTTCGACAATATGCTTTACGATGGAAAGCCCTAATCCGGTTCCGCTGGTCGTGCTTCCCTGATCGTTGACCATCTTACGGGCGCGATCAGCGCGCCAAAAGCGCTCAAAAATACGCTCTGTGTCCTCAACCAACATCCCAATACCCGTATCGGCAACTGACAGAGTTGCATCCTGGCCGACTTGAGCACATGTAATATGCACGGATCCGCCTTGAGATGTGTACTTAATGCCATTGTCAATCAGATTGAAGACAACCTGATCAAGCTCTGAATAGTCAGCGCAAATTAAAACGTGGGTATCTGGCAAGGATAACTTGTACTGAACCCCTCTGCGATCAGCAACAGATGCCAATCTGTCGTAAACATCCTGAACAACATCACGCAAGTCAAAATGCCCAAGTGAACGAACCGTTGACTCGGCACGGGTTAGTAAAAGCAAATCTTCAGAGAGGCGAACAAGCCTGTCAACTTCCTTAATGATTGTTCCAAGAAAGCGCTCGGACATCACAGGGTCATTGATTGCACCGTAATTGAGCGTCTCCGCTAGCGCACGAATGCTTGCAAGCGGCGTCCGAAGCTCATGGCTTACATTTGCAACAAAGTCCGTCCGTACCGTACGCAAGTGCTCGATATCGGTAAGGTCTGAGAAGAAAAGTGCAACGAGCGACGCAGAATCACTTCCGCTGCTAACAGCTCTTACCTGAAATGTCAGGTCTTTGGTGGAACGGATGATGATAGAAATGGGACCGGCTTGTCCTGAACGGATTGCCTTCTTTGCAATCTCATCCAGCTGTTTGTTTCTGGTGATTGCAAGCAATGACTTTCCAACTAAACCCTTGCCGCGCTTCTTTTCAAGCGAAAACAATGCCTGCGCATGCTTGTTGATGTGGCGAATGTCGCGCTTGCTGTCAACAACAAGAAACGGAACATCGAGGGCATCGGACAGCCATGTCCATCCTGGTCTCATGGTTGAAACTTATAACCGATTCCCCTTAGGGTCAGCAAGTGAACAGGCTTCGATGGTTCCGGTTCGATCTTTTCACGCAGCCAACGGATATGCACATCAACCGTACGCTCATCGACAACCGACTCACCGCCCCAGATACGCTCAAGCAGTACAGACCGCTCAAACACACGCCCTGGATGTGTGACCATTAAAGCAAGCACTTCGAATTCTTTACGTGACAGCTTGACCTCACGGCCATTGATGGCGACGGAGCGCTTATCGGTGTCAATCGTCATCCCAAGCGATGCAGAAACCAACAGATCGGTGGCTGGATTCTCATCGGATGTCGTTCTGGACCGGCGCAGAAGGGCCTTGACGCGGGCAATCAGTTCCCGTGTTGCAAAAGGCTTGAGCACATAGTCATCGGCTCCAAGCTCAAAACCAAGGACACGGTCTGATTCAGCAATCCTCGCCGTGAGCATGATGATTGGAACATTGCTGCCCTGCTGACGGATCAAACGGCATACATCAAACCCTGAGCCCTGTGGCAACATTACATCTAGCAAAATCAGGTCAGGCTTTTCTTCCTTGAAGATTCTTAATGCCTCATCTGCATCCGCAGCTGTAACCGTTGTATAGCCTGCCTGACGAAGGTTATAGGAAATAACCTCCGAGAGAGTTGGCTCGTCGTCAACGACAAGTATTTTGGCATCATTCATCAAAATTATTGTTGCACTGCATTTATACAACTGTCATTAACCAAAGATTAACGTAAACAGTATATTGCCATCTTTTTCATGTCTGTGGGATATTGAACCCGCGGCGCCCGCTTAGCGTCTATCAACCCCGGCTCATGAACTTTTCCATCAACACATCCCCAGAACATGCATTCCCGACCGTGGATTTGAATGAAATCAAACCATCCCCGGACGCGTTGGATGCAGTTCAACCCGAATTTGCAATTCAAAGACAAGTGCTTCCGTTCGCAAGCGAAAACGGAATTCTGTTTGTTGCGATTGGAAGCGTGGAAAATTTGGGCGCTGTGGATGAGCTTGGAATGGTTCTCGGAATACCCGTTCGGGCTGTTCTCGGTGACCCGCAGCGCATCCGGGAGCTGATTGAAGAAGTCTTCCTCGAAAAGATTCTCTCAGATCTCCCAGGAACTGCCGATGGCAGTGCCGCAACCGAAATCGACGATACGACAGACTTGGCCGACCTCCAGAAAATGGCCGGTGAAACGGCTGTTGTTCAGATGGTCAATCTGATTTTTGCACAAGCGATCCGCGATGGTGCAAGTGATATCCACATCGAGCCGTATGAGCGCGAAGTCAAGGTCCGAAGCCGTGTTGATGGAATGCTGCGTAGCACGTTAAATCCGCCCAAGAGAATGCATGCAGCTCTGATTTCCCGCCTCAAGATTCTGGGTGAGATGAACATCGCTGAGCGGCGACTCCCACAGGATGGCCGTATTAAGCTTGTGATTGCGGGTCGTGCCATCGATGTCCGTGTCAGCATCGTTCCGACCGTATTCGGTGAACGTGCCGTTATGCGTATTCTTGACAAGGGCACCGCGATGCTTGGGCTGGAAGAGCTCGGTATGCGGCCAGACTTGCTTGGGCGCTACCGTGACCTGATTCACACTCCATACGGAGTGGTCCTGGTTACCGGACCTACGGGCTCTGGTAAGTCAACGACGCTGTATGCATCCCTGCAGGAGATCTGGTCCCCCACCACAAACATCCTGACGATTGAAGACCCGGTCGAGTACCAAGTCACTGGTATCTCACAGATTCAAGTTCGCCCAAACATCGGTTTGACCTTCGCAAGCGGTCTGCGCAGCATCGTGCGTCAGGACCCGGATGTCATTATGGTTGGAGAAATCCGTGACCATGAGACCGCTGAGATTTCCATTCATGCAGCTCTAACAGGCCACCTTGTATTCAGTACTCTCCACACCAATGATGCTCCTGGCTCTATTACGAGAATGCTGGACATGGGAGTGGAACCTTACCTCGTGGCATCATCCCTTATCGGTGCCGTCGCCCAACGCCTTGTCAGGAGACTATGCCCGGTCTGTGCCGCCCCTGACACGCCATCCGCTGCGTCACTACGCGCAATCGGCGTCTCACCAGAAATGGCCGCGACTGCCACATTCCGGCGCGGGACTGGATGCGACAAATGCCAGAACACCGGCTACAAGGGTCGCCAGGCGCTGTATGAGCTCTTCGAAGTGGATGAACCTATCCGCAGAATGACTGTTGAACGGTCAAATAGTACTCAGTTACGCGATCATGCGATTGCCGCTTACGGAATGCGTACCTTGCTCGGTGATGGCCGCCTGTCTGTGATGGATGGCAAGACGACTCCGGAAGAAGTGCTGCGTGTTTGTCAGCGTGATGGACTTTAATGGCTAGTCTTCAGTTCACATATATTGCCATCGATTCCACGGGTGCAAAGCGCACGGGAATTGTTGATGCGGATAACAAGGATGCTGCCATTGCACAGCTCGCATCTGCGGGTCGCTACGTCACAGAGATAGCCGAGCAAAAGGCATCCTCGAACCCAGTCTCTGCCTTCACAGCGGGTGGTCGCGCCCCCAGCCGGGAGGATTTGGCTACGTTTACACGTCGTCTGGCAGACCTGTCGGGAGCGGGACTTCCGCTGGACCGTGTTCTTCAAGTGGTTGGCGAACAAACCGAAAATCAGCAGCTCATTGGAATCTGTGCATCCGTTCTCGAAGATGTACGCGGTGGAATGCCTGTCAGTGAGGCACTGGCTAAATTCCCACGTCTGTTCAACGATGTGTTTACACAGACACTGCGATCAGGTGAAGCATCCGGGCAGTTTCCTGAAGTCGCCGGAAGGCTTGCCGACTTTCAGGAAAAAGAAGTTGCGCGACGCTCACAAATCGTTAGTGCGATGGTCTATCCGAGTATTCTGGCTGCGACTGCAGTATTTGTTGTTGCATTCCTGATCGGATTTGTCGTCCCGAAAATGAGTGGTGTGTTCAAAGACCTAGGAGATGATCTACCGATCACGACGCGTTTTCTGTTGACATCTTCAGACTTTCTGTCGACCAAGTGGCCACTTGCGATTGGGATGATCATCGGGTCGGTTGTTCTGATTCGTACATGGCTCGCAACAGAATCAGGTCGGACCACGTTTGACACGATTATTTTGAAAGTTCCGGTCATGGGTCCCGTGGTTCAGAAGGCTACGGTTTCACGATTCGCTCGCGTGCTTGGTACGTTGGTCTACGGCGGTGTTTCCATCCTCGATGCACTTCAGATTGCTGGACTTTCCAGTGGAAACCGTGTTTACCAGCTGGCTTGCAAAAAAGTTGAACAAGAGGTGCGTGAAGGGCGTGCGATTGCGGATGCTCTCCGCGATGCCCGTTGTTTTCCTCCGGTCCTTACGCACATGGTTGCGATTGGTGAGGAAACGGGTGACTTACCTCGGATGTTAGGCAGGGTCTCCGATTCGATGGACTTTGAAGTGGATACCGGGATGCGGCGGCTCGTCTCATTTCTGGAGCCCGCAATCATGCTATCAATGGGTGTTTTTGTTGGATTTGTCGTTCTTTCTGTTTTGATACCAATCTTTATGGCAGGTAACTTGGTGAAATGAAAATCATGCGAAACTTACGTTCACGGCGCGCCTTTACGCTCATTGAGCTTTTGGTCGTCATCCTTATTCTCGCGATTCTTGCTGCGCTTATCGTTCCCCGGGTTGTTGGCCGAACCGGTGATGCAAAGCGCGCCAAGGCTGCGACGGATATCTCGACACTTACTGGAATGCTTCAGCAGTACAGAGTGGACTGCGATCAATATCCAAGTACCGAAGATGGCCTGATGTCTCTTCGGCAGCAACCGAGCAACGTCAACGGCTGGCGTGGACCTTACAGCCAGAAGGAACTCCCACAGGACCCTTGGGGCGGTGACTATGCTTATGAAGCTCCAGGTTCTAACGGACAAGACTTTGTCATCACTAGCTACGGCTCAGACATGGCTCCCGGTGGCGAAGGTGATGCCGCTGACATCACGAGCGAATAGTTCGTCACATCATGACTAGGCGAAGGGCTTTTTCCCTGGTAGAGATGTCAGTTCTCATTGGCATCCTTCTCTTGCTTGCGACATTGGTGATTCCCAATGTGATGCGGATGCAGGATGCCATGGCAATGGTCACCGCTAAGTCAAATGTTGTTGTGTTTGTCGCACAAGCGATGTCCGAGGCAAAGAAGGCTTCCGTTACGGTTCGGTTGCGTGATGACAGTGGAACGCTGGTGATGGAAAGTGTTCAAGGTTCCCAAGACCCTACCGAGATCAGGTCATCCACGTTCAATGGAAAGCTGACACTGGAATCTGTCGAGACGCCGCCGGTTGAGGCTAACGGAGATCCGCAGCCTCTCGATAACTGGTCCGCCTACGCGGATGGTCAATGTGATGCTGCTGACCTGACATTCACAACCGACACAGGAAGCAGTCTGATTCTCCGTGTGACAAAGACGGGTGCAGCAACCTGGTTTACGCAGGATAACCTACCGGATGCGCAGGCTTCAGGCGGTAAATGGGCTGCCGGTGACTGGGTCCCTGACAATGCACAGTAGGCGTGCATTTACGCTTGTCGAAGCGATGGTCGCGGTAATACTTTGTGGCGTTGGTGTCGTTGCTGCGATGCAGGCTCTGGCATCCCTGCAGAAAACAAACATCAATGCCGTCCATTCGGAACGTCTCCTCCGATTGGCAGCGAACAAAATCGAAGAGATCGGAGTTACATCGCCCGTAACGGAGACGCCCACAGATGGTGACTTTGCGGACGACGGAGCCCCGGATGCCAGCTACAACATCGATGTCCAACCAGGCACTGTTGAAGGCACCTTTGTGGTGACCATCACTGCCACGGATGCGGTCTCCCAGCAGTCTCTCTCAACGATTGTGTTTGATTCATCCTCGACGTCAACCACAGGAACAGGTGGACAACCGTGAGGCGATGCCAGTCAGGTCTAACGCTGATAGAAGTTCTCGTTGCCATGGGCATCGGCGGCATCGTCGTGGCTGCATCTGCAGTGGCATTCCGGGCTGGAGTCGATCACCTCTATTTTTCTCAACGAGTGCTGCAAACAGAGCAGAGCAAGTCAGACTGGACATCCGGTTTGCGTCAATCTCTGTCATGCGCATCGTTGAGCGCGGATGCCAACGATACGAAGTCCTTCTTTGTCGCATCCTCGGATGATGCAACAAGCGACCTTGGGGCAACGCGTCTTTCGTTTACATCGGGTTATTCCTTCATCCCAGGCGGATCTCTCGATGCAGAGCTGACCTTTGATGATGTTCATGAAACCTATGGTCCGCTGGGCGGTCTTGCTGAGTATTCCTATGGGACGGTTGCGACAGGCGATGCTGGTAATGCAACTGGATTGTTTGAGCGCGTGCAGCGCCCTGTTGATGCCGATCCGCTGCAAGGTGGCTTTGAGTCTTTGGTCAGCCCCGATGTTACCGAGGTAGGGTTTCAGTTCTGGGATGGTTCGCAGTGGCTGAGTGAGTGGGATACAAGTGCTGGCACAAGGCGGCTCCCGGCGGCAGTCAAGGTTCTATACCGCCTGACCGATGAGTCATCGGACCAGCTTCATCAGTTTGTCGTTGTTATCTCGAGCAGTGATGTGACATCTACCAATCCTGTAACGCAAGGAGCATCGCAACCGTGAGACACAGCAATCGCGGAGCAGTCCTTCTTCAGGTGCTAATTGTCGTTACCGCACTCGTAGCAATTGTTGCGGTTGTTGCAGCCAACCATCGTCAGACATCCAACATCCTGATTGGAAAAATGCAGCTCATGCGTGCCGAGGCGGCATCCAGGGCAGGCCTTAACCAAGCCCTTGCATCCCTTACCTCTGTAAACACCAACCTTGTGACAATGAACGATGATTGGTACCTGGCAGGTCAGCAGGGAGATGAACAGTTTGACCTTGGAAATGCAACGTTTCGGTTCCAGATCATCGATGCCGGTTCGCTCATTGACATCAATACATCCACAAGTGACATATTGTTGAATCTTTCATTGACATCGGAGCAGTCTGATTCGTTGCTTGATTGGAAGGACCCTGCGACATCCACGCGGCCAAACGGAGCAGATAACGCGGTCTACACACAGTTGACAACGCCTTACCAGAAATCAAGCCGGCCCCTTCGGACGCTCTCTGAGTTGCTGCTTATCAACGGCTGGACGCCTTCGACGCTTTATGGAGCTCCAAATGATGCAACGGGTTCGGCTGGTATAGATTCTCCGCAGGGAAACACAGCAGGAACGCGTACACTCCCGTTGCGCTCTCTGATTACCCTTGACCCAGGTTCATCAAATACGCAGGGGAATGGCAATCAACGGGTTAATGTAAACCAGCAGATTACGAACATCAATGGGTTGACACAGCTCGGACTTGACCGCGGTACGGCAACCAACTTGCAGCGAAATGCTCCGTGGGAAAACTTTAGAACCCTGTTTCAACAGAACGCACTTGGAACATCTCAAGCGAATATCATCTTGAACTCAGTTGGTTTTACAGCTGATACACGTCTTACTGGAAAGATAAACCTGAACACTGCACAGCAAGGTGTGCTGGAACTTCTTCCCGACATGACGGCTGAGATTGTGAGCGAAATCATATCGAGACAGTCATCCGGCATATCCAATCTTGGAGACTTGGCTACATTTCCAAATGTGACCAATGGTGTTCTCTCGCAAATTGCCGATTACTTTACGGTGGGTAGCGATACATTCATTATTCGAGCCTTGGGAACGGCTGGACAGCAGTCGGTAGCGATCGAAGCGACGGTCCGTATCACGAACGGAACCCCGCAGATAGTGAACCTTGAGCGATTCCCTGCGTCATATTCCGCGCCAGAGTGGTGGCAATGGACGTCAGAGCCAACGGTTACCACGCAAGTGTTAGGACAGACTCCATGAAGCGCCAAGTAAAGCCCGATATTGTTTTCTCCTGGTCCCCCAGTCAAGTGGCTGTAATGGAGCTATCCTCCGGACAAAAATCTGTTGGAGCTGACTTCGCATCCGTAAGCATAAACGCATCAGGAAAATCAGCCATTGTTGGAATCGGGCGTGAGCGAACGTTCCTAAAAACAGTCCGGCTTCCAAAGGTTGGCGGTGATGACCTTCGTCAGCTGGTCTTCGTCCAATGGAAGTCCCTCTTCCCTATCGAGGAAGTCGATGCTGCATTTTGTGCGCATCAGACATCAGATGTAAACGCAGATGGTGTCCTCACGGTCGTCGCAGCTGTGCGTACATCCGACTTGATTGATATCCGCGAGCAGCTCGCTTCCAAGGGAATCAAGCAGGTACGTTTTGTTCCAATTGGAGTTTCTGCTGCCGCAGCGCTTGCATCCATTGGTGTCGCAGACGGCCTCGTTGTCGATGGAAACGGAAGTCAGACGACATTTGATCTTGTAGCGGGAGGCGACACTGTGTTGTCCCGCTCCGTCCTACATGCAGAGTCTGCGGAGATTGAAGCGAAGCGGACATTGCTCGCAGATGGTCAATCAACGGCTCAGGTTTTCACCACATCGAATGTTGCGTTTCCCGGTGCACAGGTTTTATCAACGGACTTGTTGTCATCGCTTGCAGATGTGTCTGGCCATGATCTTATTTCGCGCCAAGAGCAAGGCAAAGAACTCGCGGCTGTTACGAAGAAGAATAATCGCCTTTCGATTTATTTCCTGATTGCAGCGGTGTTGTTGCTTGCGGTTGTGCTAACGCAGCGCTTTGACGAAGAGCAGGTTGTTGTCAATGGCGAAGCAAAGTGGGCCAAGCGTGTTTCCAAGGCTCGGAGTAATCGGAAAATAGCCGAGCTCGAAAGCAAGAAGCAGACAGACTTCACAAACCTTCTAGACCCTGCGTTTGAACCTGGGCAACGTTTATCTGATGCGCTGGCTACCATCACCGTCGCGGCGCCACAGACTGTATGGCTTAGCGGCGTAAATATGGACCGCGGTCGTCCAATACAGATTCGTGGCACAGCGTTGACAAACGAAGCGGTTACACAATTTGTGAACACACTTGGCGGGTCCGAGCGGTTTCGTGATGTTCAGCTGGTAAATGCATCGACAGCCAAAATCGAACAAACAGAAGTGGTGAACTTTACGATGAACGTGACGGCTGTTGCGAATGTTCCCCTTCCAAAACCTCAGAAAGCGAAGAAGGCTGCCAGCACATCGAAGGGCTCGGATAAATCATGACAAGTGGTCTGTCTCCTAAAACACCCAACATCGTCATGGGTATCAGTATTGCCACGATGTTCCTAACGGTTGGGTATGCGGTGTTCGTGCCCGCGCGCTCTGCCAAGGGGATTGCACGTAGCAGAACCATTTTGCTGGATAACATCGATGAAGATATCAAGCGGCTTGAGTCATCTAAGGATGCAGCCGCAAAGGTGAACAAACAACGTTTGCTCGCCGGGGATGCCGACTCGGTGACATCAGAGCTGATGCGAATCGCCTTGGTTACGGCAAAGCAATATCAGCTAGAGCTGACATCGGTGCGCCCCCAGCGTACAGCAAAGCTGGGAATTGTCGATGAGCGTGCATTTGCGATTCAGCTCACAGGTCCATCGCAGTCTGTGGTCAGTGCGATTCGTAGCATGGATAACCCAAAATCACGGTTTGTAGTCCGGTCCATTCAGCTATCACCGCAGGATTCAGCGGGTGTATCGATGGTCTCCGCCAACATTGTTGTGGTGGGATACCAAGCTCCGGATGTTGCGATAAAGACTACCAAACCGACAACAACGAGGGAGACCGGCAAAAAATGAAACTTAAAGTAAGCCGGCCAGTTATCTATATTGCCGTTGCGGCAGCGATTGGCGCTGGTGTGTATTTGTATACGGAACCTGCTGCCGTAGTAAAAAAGCCAACCGTGAAAAAGTCGGCGCTAAGGCAAACCGAGGGTATTGCTGGGATATTGCCGGAGGATTACGAGCTTAAGTTCGCAGCAGTTGCCCCATCCGGACGCGATTTGTTTCGCCCCTTAGTTGCTCGAACGACGACAACGCGGGGTGCTGGGGATGACAGTGGATTTGGTAGCGGTGGATGGCGTTTGACGGGTATATCCATTGTAAATGGCCAGCGTCAGGCGACGGTCGAGAGCTCGAATGGTGATCTTGCATCGCTTAGATTAGGTCAGACATTCGATGGCTACATCGTTCGGGCGATTAGTGACTTGGATGTAACGATTGAGGGCACCGATGGCAAGCGTGAGAAGTTAAGGTTTGTGGACCCGACAGTTGTCGAGCCTGAACCAGTACGAACAAATACCGCCCCTCAGCCGTCTGTAACACTAAGTACTCCGGCAGATATGCAGTCATCTGCCCCAGCAACCGATTTAGGAAATGCGAATAACAACCAGCGACGACGAAATCGCAATCAAGGAAATCAATGAATATGAAGCACATTAGCCGTTTAGCATCGCTTGTTGCGTTAGGTGTTTTCGTTCCGACCATCGCCAATGCGCAGGTTGACTATTTCGCAGACATGGGTGCAACAAAGCAGCCTTGGGAGAACTTCAAGCTGAATGCAAAGACCACGGTCAAGCTTGATTTTCGGAATGCCAGTGTGGATGCGGTCCTCAAAGTCTTCTCGGATGCCAGCGGTGTGGCCATTCTCAAGGACCCAGCTCTCGTTGGAGGGCTGTCGATTCAGAGCCCAAAGCCACAGAATCTCAAAGATGCTTTCGCGATGCTGAATTCAGCACTCGGCCTTCGGAACTTTGAGATCAAGAAAGATGGCAATTTCCTTGTCGTCAAAGCTAAGCCTCAATCAAACCGGGGTGGTAACACCCGTGGCGGCTTTGGTGGTTTTTCCGGATTTGGCGGCGGTGCAACTGGCGGTGATACCGGCGCAGCGGCGACCGGCATGGGTGGCTTTGATCTCTCCCGTTTAGGCGGATCGACGTCGCAAATCAAGACCTACCAGCTGAAGTTTTCGAATGCAACGCAGGTCGCCCGTATTGTCAACGAAGTCTTCCAGAACTCTGGCCAAGACCCACTCGGCGGCATCATGTCAATGCTTGGTGGCATGGGCGGTGCTGGTCAATCGACAACCATTACCGTTCCCGGAGGAGCAGCACCTGCAACTCCTGGACGTGGACCAAGTGCAGAACCAGATCCTGTAATCGCAGCTCCTGACCCTCAACGCGGTGGTTTTGGAGGCGGCGGTGGATTCAATCCATTCCAGTTCGGACGTGGTGGTGCTGGCACCACTGGCTTCGGCGGAATGGGCGGTTTGGGTGGCTTCGGTGGTTTCGGACGTGGTGGTGGTAACACCGTTGTCCGTGCATCCGCGGATGACTACTCCAACTCAGTGATTATCAACGCCCCTGCTAAAGAGCAGGAGCAAGTCTCGAAGTTGATCGATGAGATCGATCGCCAGACAGATCAGCCACAAGCGAGCCGTGTCTTCCGACTTGAGTTTGCGACAGCGACTGACCTTGTTTCGGTTCTCCAGAATGTTCTGCAAAGCAATGCTGTACGTGGTCGTGGTGGACAGACGACCGGTGCCACAGGTGGCGGTGGATTCGGTGGCTTTGGTGGTGGGTTTGGTGGTTTCGGAGGCGGTAACAACGCACGTCAGCAAGGTGGAAGTGTTGTCGCTGAAACGAGAACGAACTCAGTTGTTGTTACAACGACCACGGAAAACCTGATGATCGTCGAGCGGGTTATTAAGGAACTTGACAAAGAGATCACTGTCTCGAACAGTACTTTTGTCGTCTCACTGGACAATGCGCGCGCAGATGCAATTGCTAACCTCATCAATCAGAGCTTTGGTGGACGAACCCAGGGCGGCACGACGAATGCCCGTACCACGGGTGCGCAAGGCAGAACCGGCGCAGCCGGAGCTGGTGGTGCTGGCGGCGCCGGTGGCGGTGGACGTTCAGGACCAAGTGCAGATGCAATGGCCCTCTCAATGGCGGACCCGGATGCCGATGCAGGTGAGCTTGCTACCAGCGTTTCTGTACAGCAAGGCGGTCTGTTTGGTCTATTCGGCGGCGGTGGTGGTCAGAACTTTGGACAAGGTGGCAACCGTAATGGAGCATCAACATCTGGGGTTCAAACAACCGTTGATGAGAATGGTCGCGTTGTAGCTACCCGTAACCTTCAAGGGCAGGTCACGGCGATCCCCGATGTCAACACGAACAGCGTGATCATCGTCACATCCCCTGCGAACAAGGCGTTGCTTCAGAGCATCGTCGATCAGCTCGACAAAATACCGCAGCAGGTCATGATTGAAACGCTGATCGTTGAGGCAAGCCTTGATGCGACAGCAAAGCTTGGAGTTGAGTGGAACTTCAACCAGAAGTCAGTGCTTGGAGATGTAACAACAAAGGGAACTGGGTCTTCATCGTTTGGTGATGCAGCCCGTACGACACAACCTCAAGGTATGCGCTACACACTTACAGGAACCCAATATGGTGCATTCCTGCAGGCTGTACAAACTGATGCTAACTTTGAAGTTCTGAGCAAGCCCCGGATTTTCACATCCAATAACTCAACCGCAGAAATCAACATCAGCCAGTCGCTTCCATACGTGTTGTCGCAGCAAACCAATATCAATGGAAACCTGACGTTTAACTACGCCTTCCTTGATGTCGGAATCATTCTCACCGTAACACCGCGTATTACGCAAAATGGCTACGTGACGATGGATGTTACACAAACAGCCAACGACTTTGTGCGCTACACAGAGTTCAATGCTCCCGTTGTAAACCAACGTGAAGCTCAAACGACAGTTTCTGTGAAGGATGGCGAGACGGTTGTGATTGGTGGAATCATCAAGAACAGCATTTCGACAACTACGAACAAGCTGCCTATCCTCGGTGACATCCCAGTCCTTGGCAATCTGTTTAAGTCCAATGTTCAGACGAAGAGTAAGACAGAGCTTCTGGTCTTCCTGACTCCGCGGATTATCAGGGACAACGTTGAAGCTGCAAAGCTGCGTGATGACACTGTCAAGCAGATGGCTCCTCAATCACAAGGACGTATCAAGAAGGAAATCGAGTCGAACAAGCCTGTCAAAGGCGTGACCGTTACACCAGAAAAACCGTAACGGGAGACTCCCCAAAAAAGTAAAGCGCTCATGTCCTCAGACATGGGCGCTTTTTTCATAGTTATGGTTGAGAGAATCCAGAACTGATTCTAAGACCTGCGAGAGAGGAATCGCACGGCTCGTATGTTTTTACAAACCCAAAGGATTTCGACCACCTGAACGAGATTAACCGCGACCAAAGACCTCACGCCGCGCTTCTCGTTCCTGATCGCGTTCCTTAATCGATTCACGCTTATCGTAAAGCTTCTTACCCCGCGCTATCGCGAGCTCAAGCTTGGCAAAGCCGCGTTCAAAAACGATGGTCAGAGGCACTAACGCTAGACCCTTTTGCTGCGTAAGTCCTTGGAGACGGTCAATTTGCGCACGCTTCAACAAAAGTTTTCGACTGCGAATCGGAGGGACATTAGAGCGGTTACCCTCGAGATGAGGCGAGATGTGCATGTTGTGCAACCAGATCTCACCATTCTCAACTTTGGCATAAGCATCTACCATGGTCGCCTTACCGGCCCTAAGGGATTTGACCTCGGTTCCGACTAGGACGATACCTGCCGTAAGTACATCATCGATGTGATATTCGTGTCGGGCCCGTCGGTTCTGTGCCACAACGTGGCGGCCACCATCTTTACCAACCGCCTTGTTATCTGACATTCTTCAAACCCTCTCACAACAACGACCCGTATTATCTATATATTACATCGCGTGAAACCACGCCGTGTGACAACACACATCTCCTACCTGTTGGTATTGCCGTGTATTATGCGTGCATGCAAGATGACAGCCGTACAGAGGTCTTACAGAACGAGAGCGAGGAAAGCGTACTCGCCGACCTTGGTTATGAACAACAGCTTGATCGTAGACTCTCCCAATTTTCCAACTTTGCTGTTTCATTCAGTATCATCAGTATTCTCACCGGCGGTGTGAACTCTGTTGCCCAAGTCACGAGTGGCGTCGGAGGGGCTGGAATCGGAATCGGATGGCCGCTGGGATGTATGCTGTCAGGACTCTTTGCAGTCGGTATTGCTCAGATATCATCCTCGTTTCCTACGGCAGGCGGCCTATACCACTGGGCTACGATTCTTGGTAATCGCTTCATTGGTTGGTTAACCGCCTGGCTGAATGTCATCGGCTTAGTAACAGCACTCGCATCTATCAATGCCGGCGCTTGGAACTTCTTTATTGGGGCCTTTGGCAAAACACTCAATATTCCAGATTCACCATACATTCCTATCAGTGCAGTAGCGCTGATGACATTTGGACAAGCAGCGATTAACGCACGTGGTATCAGACTGACCAGCAAACTGACTGACATGACGGGTTACCTGCTCCTGGTAACTACAGGTGTAGCCAGCATTGCCCTATTAGTCGTTTCTGGTCCCCTTCAAATAGAACGACTGTGGCAATTTACTAACTTCACAGGCCCTGCAGGTGGTGATGTTTGGCCGAAAGTTAGTTCAGAATGGGCATTTTTGTTAGGCTTACTCTTACCCATCTACACGATCACCGGCTATGACGGAAGTGCACATACGAGCGAGGAAACGAAAAATGCTACGGCAACGGTTCCCCGGGCTATCGTGAAGAGCGTCTTGTGGGCTTTTCTCGCAGGTTGGGTAATTTTATCTGCAGTGGTACTGGCGATTCCTGACATGCGAGAAGCTGCACAGCAAGGCTGGAATGTCTTCTTCTGGGTGCTGGAAAAGCGGCTTCCTGACATCATTCGGTATCCGATATTGATCTCCATTTTCCTGTGCCAAATGCTGTGTGGAATGGCAACCGTGACCAGCACCAGCCGAATGACATTTGCATTTGCTCGCGATGGTGGCTTGCCATTGAGTAAGTTATTAGCATCTGTAAACCCATCAACCAAGGCACCTGAAGCAGCCATTTGGGCAACTGCAGCCATTACGTCCGTCTTTATGGCAATGGCAACTTTAACGAACATCAAAGGTGTATCTGTCTACGCTGTCGTGGTTTCGTGCACAGTCATCTTCCTCTTCCTAACCTATGCAATACCTGTAATTCTGGGAGGACTCGCGCTAGGTGGTCGATTGTGGCCGTCACCAGGTAAGTGGAGCATTGGCGTCGTGCCTTTTAAGATCCTTTCGGCAACTGTGGCGGGTCTGCTATTGTTCATTCTCTACCTCGGCGTACAACCGCCAAATCAGTGGGCTTTAATGGTTCTAATCGCTACGATTGCTATACTCTCGGTCCTCTGGGTAACCATCCAAAAGCGTACCTATAAAGGACCTCCAAACCTAAATCACTAACCTCTTGATGAAGATGATCGAGCGCCTCAACGAGGCAATCGACCTTTATCTCATAGATGTCAAATGTAGGAGTTGTTGGAAATGCATCCAACAGGATTTTGAAAGGCTAAGTCAATGGAAACATCCGTATCACGAAGAAACATTCTTGGGCTCGCAGCCGCAGGCCTCGTTGGAACCACAGTTGTTAAACCTGGGTTTGGCAAGTCGTTTGGGTCGGCTGCACACGATTACGGCGCTGTGCTTCCGGGCTCTGCACCTGGTATCGCTGTCGTAGCTCCGCAGGAAAAGATTCG
>CAIWTR010000645.1 GCA_903915615.1 uncultured Armatimonadota bacterium | reverse complement strand
GACCCGAACAAGTAAGTGTCGAGCAGTTCTGTGAAATAGCCAGAGCCGCAAAGGCACGAGATATCTAGAACTCGACTTAGGGATGATTTGCCGACAAAGTCCATATCGTGGCTAAACTGAACTCGGGTGGAGTGATACCGACCTTTATGCAGTCCTTGAACAATCATCAGTACTATCAGATACAAGACCCGAACAAGTTAGTGTCGATCAGTTCTGTGAAATTGCCAGAGCCGCAAAGGCACGAGATATCTAGACATCGAGTTCTGGATGATTTGCCCACAAAGTCCATATCTTGGCTATACTGAAAACATGAAATTGTCTTCTATTTTTGTCATCGCCACGATGTTGGTCTCGATGCCCGTTGGCGCAATGGCGCAAACGACTCTCAATGGACAGTCGCCACAGTCTGACAGCAATCAATGGCAAAAGGATAAGCGCTCCTTGAAGGGGACAGTCCTATTGTTGAATGGACAACCAGCTGCCGGCGCTACGGTAGAGTGGCTTGCAGTGCCTTGGAGCGCTGCAGACATGACAAAGGTCCCTGCTAAAGTTCTCGACAGCCGAAAAACGGGACCCGATGGAAAGTTCGAATTCAAGAATGCTCCTGCACTCGCTAAAGTCGGCGGGGCACGTGTTGTTGCACGCGCTGAAGGCAAACTGATTACCATTCTAGAATCAAAGCTCTTGCCAGGCGCTGATGTTGTTCTTCAACCAACGACGAACAGCAATGTTACTCTCACAGTTTTGGATCCAGCTGGAAAGCCTGCCGGTAAGGCAAAGTTAGACCTGAAATTGATGATTGCAGGCAACCGAATTAGCTGGATTTATCCACTTGCGATGTCCACAACCGATACGGCCGGCACAGTCACCATCAACGGCTTACCATCACCTGCACGATTGCGCGTGTCTGTACTTGGTAAGCCATTCGACATCGCAGCGGGAATAAACGAAGTTATCATTCTACGCAAACCTGAAACCAAACCGCAGCCACTGAGGACGATCAAGCGATAGTTCCGGTGGGCTAAACGTTGATGTCAACCACGGGACAAACAAACAATAAGCACCTGCAAATCATGGGAGCGATGCTGCTCGTTGCAGGTGTTATTGTTTGGATGAGGTTCACTACGAAGCCCTCCCGTGTTCAGGACAACAGAAACTTGGATGCACTGGTTGCGATAAAGTCAAAGCGAACGTCGCGACCGGTGTCATTCATTGCTGGTACTCTCGTAGGCAGCGCAGCATCTGCAGATTCCATTGAAGTCTGCTCAGGTAGCGGGGGGCGCCTCGCCGGACAGAATGTCCAAGCTGGAAAGCCATTTTCGATTCGGATTCCGAAAACAAGTTCTGAAGACATTGCAGTCGTCGCCCGATCCAATGGGCGCTTGCTCGCCGCGATTTCGGGGGCTGAAGTCAATGACTTCGCTGATGTCCGTGTTGGCGAATCGGTCTCCGTTACGTTTGCGACGCGTTTTGTTGATGTAACTTTGCGTCCAATACGCACTCGTCTGTCCGGGTCCTTCACGATTGGTGATGTAACCACCCCCATCGACACAAAAAGCGACATCAGCAGCTCTGAAAATGGTGAGTTACAGGTTCCCGGGTTACCCCAAAGGGGATTTGTAACGTTCGATATTCTGAATCCCGAATATGCTAAAACCTTTGCATTGACTAACATTGCTCTGCGAAGTGACAAGGTTAGGATATTCCCTAAGGTAAAGGTGTATCCGTCAAACGAGCTTCGGGGACGGGTGATTGATACAAAAGGGAAACCCGTTGCCAACGCAGAAGTCATCATCGGCGGGAATGTACGCAATTTCAGGATGCCCAGAGCTCGAACAAACGCACTTGGTGACTACACGTTTGCGCGATTGCCGAATGGTGTGTATGCCGTCAAGGCGTTGAGCCGTGAAGATGAATCCGTGTGTTCAGCTCCAATATCACAAATAGAGTGTGACCGTGGTAGTCGGACTTCGCTAGCTGACTTAACACTCAATCGTGGTCGCATTGTCAAATTTGTTATCAATGATTCAAGCAGCAATCAAACACAACCGGTCTTCCTAAAGGTATCTGGTGAAGCTGATGGCAGGCCATGGGTGATGACGTACCTGATGCTACGTGATCAACCAACCAAAATTCTTCTCCCAAAGGGTGTTGTTCACTTTTCTGCAAGCCAGCAACCTCGTAATGGCATCATGCCACTCGTTAGAAATATTAGCGTCTCGCCAGCGGATATGACTGTGGATCCCGCAAATGACCAGATAGTAACCGTGCGTATCCTTCCACGTCGTGCTTAGCGGACTTTCCCGGGTTTGAGTCACAAAAAAATACGGTCCAGAGCAACATTGCTTTGGACCGCACTCCAACACAAACAAAGAATGGTTAGCCCCGCTTCAGGAGTGGTAAACCCGTCTTTTCACTTTCCGTTACAACATAACCGGCTGGCACAGCGTCGAGTGCTTGGGTATCCGGAGTCGTCGGCTTTATCTCTCCTGCGAAGAAATAAAACGGGATGGTTTTTTCACCACGGACGGTATTGCGGACATGAAGATAGAATGTCTTTCCAGACTTTGCTGAAACATGGCTGTATGCCATAGGGAATAGTCCTCCTAAAACAAATGGTAGTAATGTCACCTGAGTTTATCTAGATGTGTCCACTACCATGGGCGCATTGTAACCACGAAATTGTACTGTTGCAATGAACCTTTTTCATAGTTTTGCGTAACGTTGGATTTTGAACCAATGATTGAATTTCAAACGACCTATTACTCATCTGCTGTCGGTCTTCAACTAGGAGCCCGAATTCTGGTTCCAGAATCTGGGCCTAGAGGAAAACCGACGCTCTATCTACTACACGGTCTCTCTGATGACCATTCCATTTGGCATCGGCGATCATCCGTCGAACGCTATGTTGAGCCCTGCGATGCCGTGATTGTCATGCCTTATGGTGGACGTGGATTTTATACAAATGCAGAGCATGGGTCCAAGTGGGGCGATGCAATAGGCAGTGAGCTGATAGCAAAAATCGAAGACTGGTTTGGTGTATCTACATCGCCTGAACATCGCTACATTGCTGGCCTGTCGATGGGAGGCTATGGCGCCTTTAGACTTGCACTGTCGAACCCCGGAGTCTATGGTCACGCTGCTAGCATGTCAGGTGCACTGATGATTGGTTCCCAGCCACTTAACAATCCTCTCCGAAGCGCTGAGTACGATGATGAGCTGCGACGCATTTTTACGGATAACCCAGTAGGCACAAGTCACGATCTATTACACTTAGCCGCACAGTGCGCCTCGACTAGCCAGCTACCTAACCTTTGGATGGACTGCGGTACATCTGACTTTCTCTTTGACGATAATCAAACGTTCTTTGCAAGGTTGCACGAACTGAACATGCCAATACGCTATGAAGTGAGCGAGGGCAGTCATGACTGGCAGTATTGGAATCGCCTGTTGCCAGATGTTCTTCGCTGGATGGGACTCACCCCAGCAGCTTAGACTCCAGGATGATCTCGAGCAGGTTTCTCAAGGCAACTCCACGGTGCGATATCGCATGCTTTTCTGTTGGACTTAGTTCAGCAGCAGTGATTTCGTAGTTAGGCGCAACGAGAAAGATTGGGTCGTAACCAAAGCCACCGTGGCCAGATGTAGAATGGGCGATTCGCCCTTCCATGGTTCCTTCTGAAACCGCAATCACATCTCCAGCTGCATCCGTTAAGGAAAGTGCACATACGTACCGACACGCCCGCTGGTCATCGGGAGTATCTGCAAGGAGATTGAGTGTCTTTCGTATCCAATCATCCGCCGATGACCCAGCGCCCGCCCAGCGGGCACTGAAAATGCCAGGAGCACCATCGAGCGCATCGATACATATCCCGCTGTCATCCGCAAGGGCAGGTAGGCCCGTAAATGCAGCTGCTGCCTTTGCTTTGATTGTGGCATTCTCTAAAAATGTCGACCCTGTCTCATCAGGCTCCGGAATTCCCGGGAAGTCCAGCATCGAACAGACTTCAACCGGAAATCCGGACAACATCTGTTGCAGCTCGTCCACCTTGTGGGCATTGTGCGTTGCAAGAACCAGTTTTGTCTTACTCAACGATTGATTGCCTTCTCTTGCTCGGCAAAGAGCTGATCCAAACCAACTTGGGCAACATCGAGGAGTTTGTTCATCATCACTCGATCGTAAGGCAGTCCTTCCGCAGTTCCTTGAACCTCAACATAGCGGCCATCCGCAAGAGCAACAACATTCATGTCGACCTGCGCACGGCTATCTTCTTCGTAGCAGAGATCCAGAAGCGGTACTCCACCAACAACGCCCACACTTACCGCTGCAATCTGGCCAGTGATGAACTTGTTGGACATACCCAAATTTTTGACCGCAAGACAGAGAGCAACGTAAGCACCGGTGATTGATGCACAACGTGTACCTCCATCGGCGCCGATCACATCACAGTCGAGGATGATTGTTCGCTCACCAAGGCGTTCAAGGTCAACAATTGCGCGGAGGCTGCGGCCAATCAGACGTTGGATTTCAATGGTTCTTCCGTTAGGTTTCAGACGGTCGCGTTCGTTACGGTCACGGCCAGAACGAGGCAGCATTGCGTACTCACCCGTGAGCCAACCGCTACCTTTACCCTTCATCCAGCCTGGAACGCGCTCCTCGATGGTTGCTGTACAAAGCACACGGGTATCACCAAGATTGATTTGACAGCTTCCCTCAGCAAATGGCATCGCATTAGGAATGATTTCAAGGTTGCGAAGTTCGAGTGGTTCACGGTTGTCAAATCTAAGCATCAAAAATCTCCAGTCCAACCAATCAATATGCGCCAAAGAACGCACAATATTTTACATCTGTGAGAATCCACACGTGCGGCAAATGACGGAAATAATTGTCAGCTCAATGGATGTGTTCTGTGAACCATCTGCATAAACAAATGTCACGGAGCATCCGTCGATTCGGTTTCCATCATCAAGGAACCTTGGATGGAAGTTGAACGGTTCGTGGTTGCAAGCAATGGATGCGACCAGACCGGGCCCAATCGCAAGTGTCGGGATCAGCATCTCGTTAAGCTCAAATCCCAGCGATAAGCAAATCTTTAGCAATTCAGTTCGCCGACTTGTTGTTCGAACACTGCTAAGCAGAACCGTATGGCTGCAAGTTTTGACCCGTGTGAGGCCAACCTTTGTATCGTCATCAGGCACACGCAACCCCGGAATCCAAAAACGATAATCGGGAATCGTCAAACCCACTGCCGTCAAAATCTCAGCGCGTACATCAGGGGAAATGGCGCGGGAAAGTTGAAATTCCGTTTCAATACCCAATCGGTTGGATGGAATTGCAGGCTGCACACATGAGTGTATTCGAAACACCCTTGTAATTGTGCACAAACGCTCCTAATATTGGCTCGTAGAAGGGGGATGTGCCACGTGAAGATGCGTGTTGTTCGACCCATCATTTTTGCATTGTTAGCTACAACTCTCCTTGCCATATCGCCCGCGATTGCCAAGGCTGACAAGATCAAACTGGTTGTCTGGGGACTCCAATCCGGTAAGGAAACGGCAGGTTTGGATGCTCAAATCGCTAAATTTGAGCGCCTGAATCCTGACATAGATGTCTCAAACCTGTCCATCGGTGCTGGGAAAATGAATCCCCAGAAGCTGATGACCAGCATTGTCGGCGGTGCTCCCCCAGATGTTATTCATCAGGACCGCTTTACGGTTGGCGATTGGGCTAGTCGTGGAACGTTTATGCCCCTCGATGGCTTTCTTGCCAAAGAGTCCGGCCCCGAATCCATCAAGGAGTCCAACTACTATCAAGCAGCCTGGAAAGAAGCTGTGTATCAGGGGAAGGTCTTTGCCATACCGACAGGTATCGATGACCGGATGCTTATGTACAACCGCAAGGTTTTTCGCGATGCGGGGCTTGATCCAGATAAGCCTCCCCGCACGTGGGAAGAGCTGCGTGCGATGGCGAAGAAAATCACATCGCGGAATGCAGATGGCACCTATAAGCGCATCGGCTACATTCCCCACCTTAGCACGTACGGAAACTCCTGGTTTTACATCTATTCATGGATGAATGGTGGGTCCTTTATGACCCAGGATGGCAAAACTTGTACGCTGAACACTCCTGAAAATGTGGAGGCTTTGCAGTATCTGGTTGACCTCTACAACGATGCTGGTGGTTACAACGCAGCCAACGTGTTTCAGTCAGGTTTTCAGGGTGGTGAGCAGGATCCATTCTTTATCGGCAAAATTGGAATGGTCATTCACGGTTCGTGGGTGATCCCAAACATTGCTAGGTATGCCCCTGACCTTGACTTTGGCGTCGCACCACCTCCCGTTCCGGAAGCACGTCTAAATGGAACCGGACGCTTCAAGGGGATGGACCCACAGCTTACATGGACTGGTGGCTATTCATTTGCGATTCCGCAAGGAGCCAAACAACCGGAGGCTGGCTGGCGCTTCATTAAGTTCATGCTTAGTGAAGATGGCTACCGAACGTACAATGTTGCTGCGAAGGCATACAACGAGCGTCTGGGACGACCCTATGTGTTTGGTCTGACGGCGAATGCCAAAATCAACGATGTTTTGTTGAAAGAGTTTCCTCCGACCCTCACACGGTTGTACGCAGCTCAAAAAGCCTATATAGACATCCTTCCCAAGGCAAACTACCGCCCGGTAACGTTTGTTGGACAAACCCTGTGGGATGCTCACGTGCGTGCAATGGAACGTGCTTCACTTGGCGAACAAACACCCGAGGCAGCACTTGCAGAGCAGCAAGCTATCGTTCAAAAGGCACTAGATAAAGCCGAAAAACGAAACAAACTACCACTGTTCAACGCGACGATTCCTCTCGTAGTGATCGGTCTGATAACTGCTGCTGGGATTGCGTTTGGCATTGTTCGGATGCGAAAAGAGCTTGGCAATTCGCGAATGGCAAAGCGGGATGCGCTGGCTGGTTACTTAATGGCCGGTCCCTGGATTGTAGGCTTCATTCTTCTGACACTTGGGCCGATCGTTGCGAGCGCATTGCTCGCGTTCTGCGACTACGATGTGCTTCACGCACCCAGGTCAGTTGGGTTTGGTAACTTCCAGGAACTCTTTGTGGATGATCGCGAGCTGCTTGTAACGGCACTTACGAACGTCCTCTACACATCGTTCATCGGAATTCCACTCGGTATGTCCACCGGTTTGTGCATAGCGCTGCTCCTCAATCAAAAAGTCAAAGGAATGGCTTTTTACCGGACAGCTTTCTACATTCCGAGTATCGTTCCCGCCATCGCATCGGCAGTCCTCTGGATGTGGGTGCTTGCGGGTGATCCAAACAAAGGCCTTATCAACGCTCTCTGGAAGCAGACGTTCACCGTTTGGTTTGACATCGTGCCTCCTGGTTGGTTTGGTGTTCCCGAATGGTCAAAGCCCGGCCTTATCGTGCAGGGACTGTGGGGCGCTGGCGGCGGGATGATTCTCTGGCTTGCAGGATTGCAGGGTATTCCTGTATCCCTCCAAGAAGCAGCAAGCATCGATGGAGCAGGCACTCTTTCGAAGTTCAAAAACATCACGCTGCCTCTCCTAAGCCCTTACATCTTCTTCAACCTCATAATGGGAACAATCGGTGCAATCCAAGAGTTTGACCGTGTTTACGTGATGGCGGGAGGAGATGGTGGCTCAGGTCCGGGTGACAGCTTGCTGATGCCAGTGCTGCTGCTGTTCAACAACGCATTCCGCTACTTCAAAATGGGGTACGCCTCGGCGCTCGCCTGGATCATCTTTATCGTCATCCTGGTGCTAACACTTCTCCAGTGGGCTGGCCAAAAGAAGTGGGTTCACTACGAGGGAGATGCAAAGTAATGCAGCAATTAATCTGGTTGGTTGCCATCGCTGGTGCATTGGTTGCGTTTGCATTCGCTATCGGAGCGCTCATAGCGACGGTTCGTAAAAAGTCTCTAGCAGCGAGCGCGTTTGCGGTGGCTTTGCTAGCATCGCTTCTGATTCTTGCATTCGGTGTGCGACATAACATCGTGCTGATTGCAGGAGACATTTTTGCCTGTATTGTCGCCATTCGAATATTGAAAGTGACAACTCGAAACAAGGATCATGCGTCAGAGATTGTCCGACTCTCTGCGACCCACATGGTCCTCCTCGCAGGGACATTCCTTTTTGTCATCCCATTTGCCTGGTTGGTTTCAACCAGTCTGAAGAGTGATGATGAACAGGCGGTTTTTCCACCCGTCTGGATTCCGACGCAGCAAGTACTGGTTCATTCG
>CAIWTR010000644.1 GCA_903915615.1 uncultured Armatimonadota bacterium | reverse complement strand
TCGCACCTGCTGCAAGGGCTCCCGCAGCCTCGATGTAAACCGGGTCGTTCATCGTAACCAATGCCTGCAGAGGCGTGTTTGTACGAATGCGACGCATCGTACAGACATCCCCCTGACCCGTATCAAATGTCAGCATCGATGGGTACGGATTCGACCGCCGCCAATACGTGTAGATTCCGCGCCGGTAGCGGTCATCCCCGGTGGATGTCACCCATTGCATCCCTGAGTAAGGCGTTTTCCAGATTCCCGGTGGCTGAGGAGGCATGACCGGCGGGCCACCCATTTTCTTCGCGAGTAATCCAGAGACCGCAAGGGCCTGATCCCGGATGACTTCCGCTGAGAGCCGAACCCGCGGCATCCCGGACAGCCATCTGTTTTCAGGGTCCACGCGACGTGCTGTTTGTGAGCGAAGCGCGCTCTGTTTATACGTTCGGCTGGTCACCAACAACTTCAAAAGGGCTTTTTGGGAGTACTTGAGGTCATCCCGATAGCTTGTTGCGAGGTAATCCAAGAGCTCTGGATGGCTAGGCTGGCCGCCCTGCGTTCCGAAGTCCTCTTCTGTCTCGACCAGCCCTCGGCCGAAGATACGTGCCCAAATGCGGTTGACGGCAACGCGTGCAGTGAGCGGGTTTTCCGGGGAAAACAGCCACTTTGCGGCATCCAGACGGGATGGATTTGCGATGGCAGACTGGCCAAACATTCCTGGTAAGGCTGCTGTCACCACCGCGCCCTGATCCAAAAAGCTGCCGCGGTTATGTAACTTGGTAACCCGGGCCGACTTTGTATTGAGCTCACGCATGATTGGCGTGTTCGGGAAGTTTTCACGCAGCGCTTTCTCATCCGCCTTGATCTGGTTCAAGCGTGTGAGAAATGGTGCGCCATTTGGGTACGTGGACAGAAATGCAGTGTCGATAAACTCTTGCATTTCCGATGTGCGTTCGGCATCCGGGACGAGGAGGAGCTCAGCGATGCCTGGTTGCTGGACGGCCTTCGCTGTCTGCCGCGTTGATGCCGTTGAAAGCGCAAAGCATCCCGCCGAGAGCTCTGGGTGATTAAATTCCAGCTTTACGACCAGCTGGCTGCCTGCTCCAATGGAGCGTTCGAGATCAAACACGATTGCATGCTGGCGATTGTTCTCAGGCGAAAATGCCCACCCCGAGCTTGGCTTGCCATCGAATGCATCTTCCGCCGGCCAGCCACCCTGCTCGATATCGGCTTTTGCAGCCACGATGCGCACCGGAAGAAGCGCTCCGCTTGTAGTCTTCTCCTGCAGCACCACTTCATTCGTCACGACATTCTGATCGTGTCCAGCGCGTCCCGGCCCCATGTTTGGGAGTGACTTGTCTTTGAGAATATCCAGTCGAATCGCGGATGTTTCCTGCTCGAGCGGCAGCGTTACTGTGAAGGCTTCGGTACGCGCATGTGGGCCGCTTACAACAATTGACCGATCCGGTCGCTGTGTTGTTTTGGCACCGTTGGTTGTCGTCACACCTGACGGCACGATACGCCGCCAAACGCCCTGCGTACTCTGTGCATCACTCCACTTACGGAATGCGGCCTCGTGCACGGTACCTTTGGAGTGTAGCT
>CAIWTR010000643.1 GCA_903915615.1 uncultured Armatimonadota bacterium | reverse complement strand
CATTAGGGACATTTGTAGTGGCCTGCGGCCATTGCCCCTAGCATAAACAGTTCACCAAGCCAAGAAATTTTGGCAAACGTTGGATGAGCTCAAAAACAAAACCACCTCCCAGTTTCCCGGGAGGCGGTTGCAACAAAACCCCAAACCAAGCTGGTCGTTTAGGAGACTTTGATCTCGCGAACGCGGTGAACGGGTGTGTTCACAACGAGGGCGATGCTGTCTTCATCCCGCTCCATCGAAACATTAAGAGCGGTGTCATCCAGCTCCAGATATTTCGACAAGACTTGAATCAGCTCAATACGAATTTTGTCCATGACTTCCGGTGGAATCTTGGAGCGGTCGGATGCAAGAACAACCCTAAGACGGTCCTTTGCCAGGGAGCCAGTTTTCTCCGTTTTGCCGAAGATACGTTCAATCAGATCTGCAAGCATGGTCTAGCCTCCAAACATCTTCTTGATTTTTGCAAAAATCCCACCCTGCTTTACTTCCGCAAGCTGCATGAAGGGAACTTCTTCGCCGAGGAGACGGCGTGCGATGTTACGATAGGCTTGGCCGGCACGGGATGTTTCTGACATGGATGCCGGTTCTCCCGAGTTGGTGCTCGTGATGATGGACTCATCATCTGGGACCACACCGAGAAGCTGCACGCCGGTGCCAAGAATTTCCTGGACATCTTCGACGCCAAGCATTTCGCCTTGCTCTACCATTTTCATCCGAATACGGTTGACAATGAGCTTGGCTCCACGCAATTCCTGTGACTCGAGGAGGCCGATGATACGGTCAGCATCACGGACACTGGACATTTCCGGGTTGGTGACCACGATTGCTTCATCCGCACCCGCAGTTGCATTCTTGAAGCCCTGCTCAATACCTGCAGGACAGTCAATCAGAATGAAGTTGTAACCTTCGGCCTTGATATCATCCAGGACCTTGATCATTTGTTCCGGGCTGACAGCGCTTTTGTCACGTGTCTGCGCGGCTGGGAGGAACGCCAGATTCTGGTTCCGCTTGTCCTTGATGAGGGCTTTACGAACTTCAGCGCGGCCTTCTACGACATCGACGATGTCATAGACAATCCGGTTTTCCAGTCCAAGCGCCAAGTCTAGGTTGCGAAGTCCGATATCTGCATCCACGAGGGCGACACGTTGATCGAGTGCTGCGAGCGCCATGCCGATATTGGCCGTCGTTGTTGTTTTACCAACGCCACCTTTACCAGAAGTTATAACGATTACACGGGCATTTGCCATGTTCGGGGTGCTCCCTTTCAATGAAACCTATAGAAACTAAATTATACAAAAGTGACAATCATCTGCCGTTTTACAGCGTGTACCCGGTAATTACCACGGGTTGATGTCAATGGCGCCACTTTGAACCCTCGCACACTCAGCGCCTTTGGATGCGGCTGTCTTGCCATCCGATTCCGGAGCGCGGGCGTAGAGGCTGGCGATGCGTAGCTGTGGTGGGCGGAGACTGCGTGCGAAGATACGGGATGATTCATCCCCATTAGCGCCAGCATGGGCCACGCCGCGGAGGGTTCCGAGGACCACGATGTCGCCTGCGGCGATCACTTCGGATCCCGGATTGACATCGCCATTCACGATGACCGCACCATTATGGACGATCCGCTGGCCGCTGCGAACGGTATGCGGGATGTAGAGGGCATTGCCCTGACCAATCTGAGGCGCCTTTTCGGGCTCAGGCGTTTGGCCAACAGGAGGCATCACGACCATAGGGAGGACATCGTAAAGGGTGAGGGTTAGGCGGTCCGCCGCCGCACGGGTTTCAGGGATTTCGCTGACAACCGCCGTCGGGAGGATGCCATAGCCATCCTTGAGGACACCGATGATGCTGTCGAGGTCATCCGGGAGGACGATACGCGCGCCAAAATCGATGGTCGCAACCGAGCCTTTCCAAAGCTCAAGGTTTCGGCCTTGCTCGAGACGCTCGCGGATAGCCGCCAGCAGCTCATCCAATTCCAATGTGTCAGGGAGGGTCACTAAGAGACCATTCCGCCAACCTTTAACTTCTACCAATTAGGGCACCTCACAGGGAAGAATATCATGCAGGATGTGTGCCTCCCGGCGGGTTCGGATTAAGGTCTTTTTGTTTTCGCTACCCGGAGGATGTCCGTCTGGGATTGTGGGATTTTGTTTTGGTGTTTAGGTTTCTGTTAGACAGACGTCATTGGTCATCTAAGCGGGTTTCTTCAGCAGTGTGTGCCTCCCGGCGGGTTCGGATTAAGGTCTTTTTGTTTTCGATATCTGGAGGATGTCTGTCTGGGATTGTGGATT
>CAIWTR010000642.1 GCA_903915615.1 uncultured Armatimonadota bacterium | reverse complement strand
TAGTTTTACGGCATCCTGTTTTTCCAAAGGAAGCAGCTCCGCACGAACATCCTGCATATGCAGCGATGTCGCGAGGCTGGTCGCGGCTGCAGCCGTGTCCCCGGTCAGCATCGTCGTCTTTAGTCCAAGGGCGCTACAGCGATCGAGTGCAGCCCGGGTTTCAGGCCGGATTGCATCCTGCACCGCAATCACCGCAAGTGCCTGACGGTCGGACATTAAGACAACAGATGTCTTGCCATCCGCGGCCAGCCGGTCAAGTACGGCTTCGACGTGGTCACCGCAGAGGTCTTTGTCATGCACAAGCCTATGGCTCCCGATGAAGTGCATTTGCCCCCGTATGGATGCAGCAACACCGCGTCCAATCAGCGCTTCGAATGTGTCGAGTTCATCGGGTGTGCACTGATGCCGGGTTGCGCAGTGTTGAACAATAGCTGCTCCGATTGGGTGCTCACTCGGATAATTGACGCTTGCCGCGAGGTGAAGGGCATCATCGATGGACAGGCCATCCACAAGTGGAACGATGTCCGTTACGGAGGGCTTCCCTGTCGTCAAGGTCCCAGTCTTGTCAAACGCAACCATTGTTGCCGCCGCAATGCTCTCAAGAATCCGGCCGGAGCGGACCAGAGCACCGGCACGTGCTGCCGCCGTGAGTGCGCTGACGACCGTCACAGGGGTTGAAATGACCAATGCACATGGACACGCGATGACGAGGAGGACCAGGGCTTTGCTAATCCACGGGATGAACGGCTGTCCGGATACCAGAGGGACGATACACCCGAGAATAAATGCCATCGCGACCACAGCTGGTGTGTAAATTGCAGCAAAGCGGTCAACGAGACGCTCTGTCGTTGCTCGGTCACCTGCCGCCTCGCGAACAGACCGAATCAGGCGGTCCATGGTTGTGTTTCCCGCAGCAGCGGTGACTTCCAAGATAAAGGTACCGGTGGTATTCGATGTCCCTGCGGAAACGGTGTCTCCGGTGGTCACAGTAACCGGAATTGGCTCACCGGTAAGCGCAGACGCATCCACTTCGGAAATGCCGGCAATGACAGTTCCATCAAGGGGAATGATGCCACCCGGCCTGATCCGGATACGGTCTCCCGTTGCGACGAGGTTTGTCGCGACCGTGATCACGGATGTATCCGACTGAATCACTTCGCAGGTCTGCGGCGTGGATGAAAGGAGCGATTTGATGGCATTTCCAGCCCGTCGCAGACTCGCGGCCTCAATGGCTTCAGACAGTGCAAAGAGGCTTACTGCCATCGCAGCTTCCGGATACTGCCCAATCGCAATTGCTCCGACGACGGCAATCGATACAAGGAGCGAAATTGTGATGGTTCTGCCGCGCAGCGCAAGCCAGGCTTTTTTCAGTGTTGGCGGGAATGTAAGGACAACCGCACAGCCGGATGCGATGGCGATATGCAGCGGTGTGATGCCTGCAAATCCAGGGTTTGCTTCGTGCATCCACTCAAGCAGCTCCGCAACAGCACCGAGTCCAACACTCACTCCAACCAACCACGCTGTGGAAGCATGGCTTCGGGAGCCGGAAACATCACCGGTGGTGACCAAACGTGGCTCCATGCCGATTTCGGTCAGCTTGGCTTCAATCTGACTGGCAGCTGCCCGATGCCTGACAGTTAGGACACGATCCACAAAATCAAAGGAAAGGTCATCGATACCATCCATCGAGCGAAGCGACTTCCGAATCAGATTTGCCTCAACGGGGCAATCCATTGCATCCATATGCCATTGATCGGTTTGTGTGGTCTGTGTAAGGGAAGGATGGTTTGACACTGTC
>CAIWTR010000641.1 GCA_903915615.1 uncultured Armatimonadota bacterium | reverse complement strand
GCCATCGATGGCTTTGCCTGCGGCAAGTTCATCACGAATGTCCTCCGGGGGCCTGCACGATGATTGTCCTTGGTTTTGACCCGGGCACAGCGACCACCGGTTTTGGCGTTTTGGAATCCGTAAATGATGTCCTTCGCCCAATCGATGTTGGCGTAATTCTCACACCGTCCGATATGCCTACGGAAGAACGCCTCTTGAGCATCTACAACGATGTCAATACACTGCTGGACAAGTACAACCCTGACACCGTTGCAACAGAGCGTCTGTTCTTCGACCGTAATGTGACGAATGCACTCAGCGTCGGCCGTGCGATTGGCGTGATCGTGCTTGCGGTGGCGCAGCGTGGATTACCTTGGATGGAGTACACACCGATGCAGGTAAAGACATCGGTGACCGGTTACGGTGGGGCAGATAAAAACCAGATTCAACAAATGGTCGTTCGGCTGCTCGGGCTTGCTGAGGTTCCGAAGCCGGATGATGCAGCGGATGCCCTTGCAATCGCCATCTGTCATGCACATAGCCTGAAACTAAAGAGCATTGGCATGAACCAATCCCGCGGTCACCGAAAACAAAAGCGCCTACAGCCGTAAGTAACTCGCGGTCAACATCCCAAAGTAGCTCGGTGCCTCGTATGTATGAAAACTGACCGACATCGGGACAACCGTAAGCGCACCGTAGAGCATTAGCGTCTGCCAGTAAGCATCGACTTTTGCATCCTCTAGAAATGCCTCATCCCAATCAAGTAGCGCCTCAAGCCTATTGCCAGCAACAAGTTGAACGAAACGCTCGTCGTGAACTTTACTTGCCGGGTGGTAGCCGTATGGGCCATCCGCATCATGGGCGTGACCAAGGTCGCAGCTAGCGATCAGTGCGATGCGTTTTTCTGATGCTTCGGCCATTTGTGCGATGTGCTGCCCTGCGGCAACAAGGACATCCCGTGACAAGCCCCGATCCTCTGCGAGAACAACCACTCTGCACGCTGACTCATTGGTGTCAGCGGTAAACAGCAGGGGAATCAGCGCTCCCCAGTCGAGCGGGAAGGCTACTGTGTCGTCATCCGTTGTCAGACCAACCATCGGCAGTGTTGGATGATTGAGCAGCGCGTTGGCTAGGTCAGTATCGACCGTGAAGGAAGCACCTATCTGCTCGCCTCGTGGGCCATCCAGAGCACCTGCGGCCGTTTTGCAACAAGACACAGTAATGACATCTTGATAAATGTGGCCGTGCGGCGTGATAACGATGACCGCATCGATGCCCGTAGCTGTGAATTCACTACCAATGGCCATCATCCCGGCTCGGGTATGTGCCATCAACAATGGATCTTCTGCCAGCTCCGGGATTATTTCACCACCATGAGGCATGATCGCAGCAAACACCAATGGCATGATCGATTCGTGATCCTCTCATTAAGTTGGTACATCAGACGCATTTCACTGCGCGATAGAATTACATCATGCTAGATATACGCCGAATTCGGCTCGAACCCGATGTTATCAAAGAGCTGCTCGCACGACGTGGTGAGGATGTGTCCAAAATCGATGCGCTTTTGGCACTTGACGTTGAGCGCCGAAAGGTGATGACGGAGTCTGAAACCCGAAAGGCTGAGCAGAACCGTATCGGGCCACAAATCGCGCAGCGCCGAAAAGCCGGCGAAGATACATCCGACTTAATGGCGGCATCCACAGAATTGAAATCCCTCCTCGTGGGTCTTGAGGAGAAGGTTCGTGCGCTCGATGGACAACAGGAAGCGCTCCTCGGAAAGCTGCCGAATACGCCCCTCGCAGATGTCATCGCTGGCGGAGAAGATAAGGCGATCATCCTAACGGAGCCAAGCCGTGCCATTCGCGACTTCGCGTTTGAACCAAAAGCGCACTGGGACCTGCTTGCATCGCTTGGCCTAACCGATGCTGAGAGAGCGGTAAAGCTCGCAGGCAGCGGCTTTGTCCTCTACACAGGGATGGGGAATCGCTTGCAGCGTGCGTTGATTGCGATGATGTTGGATAAGCATACATCCAATCATGGCTACACCGAGGTTGGAGTTCCATACGTTCTGAGTCGTGAATCGATCACGGCTAGCGGGCATATCGTCAAGTTCGTCGATGAGATGTACCACGATGAGGTTTCAGATCTGTTCTTTGTCCCGACATCCGAGCCGGCGATGGTCAATATCTTCCGTGATGAGATTCTGAGTGGCGATGACCTCCCGATAAAGTTAGTTGCGCATACGCCGTGCTGGAGACGTGAAGCGGGAGCCGCTGGTAAGGATACCCGTGGCCTTCAGCGTGTCCACCAGTTTGACAAGGTTGAGCTCTTCCGCTACGTGCGTCCAGAAGATTCGGAAAGTGCGCTTGCTGAGATGACGCAGGATGCGTGCAATATTCTGGATGACCTTGAAATACCGTGGCGCCTCCTCGGGCTCGCCGCAGGCGACATCGCGTTTTCGGCCGCGAAAACCATTGATATCGAGGCGTGGTCGCCCGGTGTCGGCAAGTGGCTTGAGGTATCATCCGCCAGCTGCTGCACCGACTTCCAAAGCCGGCGTGCCAAAATCCGGTTCCGCCCAGAGCCAGGTGCAAAGCCAGAGTTTGTGCATCTCCTGAATGCATCCGGGCTAGCGCTGCCACGTGTTGTTGCAGCATTCCTTGAGACACATCAACAGGAAGATGGTTCGATCCGCGTTCCAGCTGCCCTCCAGCCTTACCTTGGCGGCATGACGGTCCTCGAACCCGGCCAAACCCGCTGGCCTGCCTAAACATCAACAATCAAAACCCAATCTGGGCTGCCTGACGGTAAAATAACGCCTGTTATGGCAGCCCAATCATTAGATCAAATCGTCTCCTTCTGCAAGCGTCGCGGGTTCATCTTCCCCGGCTCTGAAATCTACGGCGGACTTCAAGGAACATACGATTATGGTCCCTTGGGAGTTGAGCTCAAAAACAACCTTAAGCGTGCGTGGTGGAGGCACAATGTTTACGAGCGGGATGACATTGAAGGGATTGAAACCAGCCTTCTGACCAACCGCTACGTGCTCCGCTATTCCGGACACGAAAAAGGCTTTTCCGATCCACTCGTCGACAACAAGACAACCAAGAAGCGCTACCGGCTGGATCACCTCCTGAAGGATCAGGAACCAGCAGTCCTCGATGCAATCGCGGCTCATCTAGGAATCGAACGTCCGGATGACATGGATGTCTTTGTCGATGCTCTTCTTCAAGACACATCCAAGGCACAGGCTGCGCTGCTTGCGGCGAAAGTCGTTGATGCGCAGGATGGCAAACCTGGCGATTGGACAGAGCCCCGGCAGTTTAACCTGATGTTTAAGACACAGGTTGGTCCGGTTGCTGATGATGAGTCATTTGCTTACCTGCGACCTGAGACAGCTCAGGGAATGTTTGTCAACTTCAAAAATGTCGTGGATAGCACCAATCGAAAGCTGCCATTTGGTATCGCTCAGACGGGTAAGAGCTTCCGCAACGAAATCACACCGAGGAACTTCCTGTTCCGCGTACGTGAGCTCGAGCAAATGGAAATCGAGTACTTTGTTCGCCCCGGTGATGACGAGGCTGTTCACGATGCGTGGATCGAAGACCATATTGAGTGGTGGGTAAATGTTGTCGGGCTCAAGCGTGAGAAGATTCAGCTCTTCGAGCATGTAAAGCTTGCACACTATTCCAAGCGCACCGTTGACATTCTGTATGATTTCCCAACGCTTGGCTTCGATGAACTCGAAGGGATTGCAAACCGGACAGACTGGGACCTCGGGAGCCATTCTCGTTCGCAGGATACGCTTCCGCTGTCAGAGAATACGAAAGCCCGCGTGATGCTGAACGAGCACTCCGTTGAAAAGCTGACCTATTTTGATCAGCCGAACAATCAGCACATCGTTCCTTTCGTGATTGAACCGGCCGCTGGCGTTGATCGCGGTGTCCTTGCTGCACTCTGTGAGGCTTATGACGAAGAGCTGTTGGAAAATGGTGAGACGCGCATCG
>CAIWTR010000640.1 GCA_903915615.1 uncultured Armatimonadota bacterium | reverse complement strand
CCGCAGCTGGCAGGGAAGGGGAAACGCCTGTCCACGGATGCTGTTTCCCGGGCGAACCGCCTCCTTGAGCGCGTAGGCCTTGCCGAACGTACATCGCATAAACCATCCGAGCTCTCCGGCGGCGAGTGCCAGCGGGTTGCCGTTGTACGCGCGCTCCTGCAAAACCCGGATATCGTCCTCGCAGATGAGCCTACCGGTGCATTGGATGCCGCCACAGCCGGGGCGCTGCTGGATCTGTTACTTGAGCTACAAAAAGATGATGGCTTTACGCTTATTGTCGTAACGCACACGCCAGAGATTGCTTCGCGGCTCGGGCGTATCGTCCGCCTAGATGCTGGCAAGCTTGTCGAGGTCAACGGGTGACACCACTTCGCTACATTAGCCAATCGCTGCGCTACCGCTGGACAAAGTCGCTCTGGTTTGCCGCCGGCATCATCCTTTCGGCAATCGTTATCACGGGCTCCCTCGCCATCGGTGATTCGGTGCGCCGTGGCCTTTCAGAAATGGTGGATGCCCGTTTGGGTAACTTCTCCGCTGTGATGGTGGCAGGTGAGCATCACTTTCGTGACAGTCTCGCTGGCTCGGTTGCACTAGATGGCGGTATCCCCACGGCACCCGTTCTGGCGCTCAAGGGTGCTGTGACACAGGATGCCGCTGGGGCGACACGCCTCCGGGCAGGCGATACCAGTGTGTACGGCGTTGATACACGGTTTTTTGAAGCGAGTGGAGCCTTCGCAAAGCGAACTGTAAGCTCTGGTCCGATTCCTGTTCCTACGGATGACACAGTCATTATCAACATCGGCCTTGCACGTGCCGCGGGGCTCAAGGTCGGCGATGAAGTGATCCTGTCGGTTGAGAAACCAACGCTTCTGTCACGGGATGCGCCCCTTGCGACCATCGATGATGCCGTTGTAACGTTCCGTGTAAAAGTTAGCCGAATTCTAAAGGACAGTGAGCTTGGTCGCTTTGGTCTAGCGGCAAACCAGCTCGCGCCACGCAATATTTTTGTTGACCTCAAGATGTTGCAAAAACAGGTTGGCCTCGTCGGGCGCATCAATATGCTGCTCTTTGGAAAGCCTGCAAGCGGCGATGTAAACACTGCGGATCTCTCAAAAGCGCTCTTCCGCGGCTGGGATATCGAGGATGCCGATCTTGAGGTCCGCCCGATTACGATTACTGGCAAGCGGCACTTTGAGCTTCGCACCGGACGTGTTTTCCTCGATCCACATGTGGCGGAAGCCGGCCTGTCCGTGCGCGGGGCAGAACCCGCCCTCACGACATTTGTCAACCGCTTGACCAAGGGGAAAGTTGTTACACCGTACTCGATGGTGACCGCGACCGACACGCTTGGTCCAATTCCAAGTGGTGGAATTGTGATTAATCAGTGGCTTGCCGATGACCAAAATGCCAAAGTCGGCGATGACATCACGCTGGACTACTGGGTCCTCGGTGCCAATCGTGAGCTGGTACGCAAAACGGCTGTGCGCAAGGTTTCCAAAGTTGTGCAGATTGTTGGTCTTGCCGCCGATCGTGAGTTTATGCCAATCCTCCCCGGACTTTCCGATAAGAAGGACTGCCGCGAATGGGAGCCAGGCGTTCCGATTGACTTGGCGTTGCTCCGTGATAAGGATCAGGCGTACTGGGAAAAGTATAAAGGGACGCCAAAGGCATTTGTCAGCCTCTCGGATGGCCACACGCTCTGGGGGAACCGCTTCGGAAACCTCACTGCGATTCGGTTTACAAGCCCGCCAAACACATTGGATGGCATCCGGGCACAGCTGCGTCGAAGCATCAATCCGGCGGCGCTTGGGATGTTCGTACGGCCTCTCCGCTCCGATGCACGTGCAAGTGCAAGCGGTGGACTTGATTTCGGAGGGCTCTTCCTCGCGCTTGGAAGCTTTCTGCTG
>CAIWTR010000639.1 GCA_903915615.1 uncultured Armatimonadota bacterium | reverse complement strand
TCTTATCTGCAATGCGAGTGGTTTTCGTGCGCCATCAGCGCTTGCAGCCCTGACCTTCCACGATTACGCCGATGAGCTTTCCGCAGTCATGGCACCGGTCATCAACCCGGTCACCGCATTACTTCCAATGCTGACCGCTTCAGGCAACGCATCAATCACCTGCCTCACCGCAACCCTGCCCCAACACCCAGTGCCGGGACACGGAGCGCATGCCGTCGCCAAAGGCGCTGTCCAGACCTGGGTCCGTCAGGCGGCGCGTGAGCTTGGCCCGATGGGCATCCGCGTCAATGCTGTCAGCCCCGGTGTCGCCATGACCGATTGGGCAAATGCACAAGGGGATGACTTTCTGGCGCCGATTGCTGCACGAACACCCCTGCGCCGGCTGGCATCCGCAACCGATATCAGTGGTGCCATTCTTTTTCTGACAAGCCCGCTCAGCGGATTTGTTACGGGGATTGAACTCCCGGTGGATGGCGGAGCAGGGCTAAGCTGAAACTATGGACATCCCACGCACAGGCGCCGTTATCGTGCACTACAAAGGCATCGAAACCACCCTCAAATGTATCGATGACATCCTCCGCCAAACGCACTTCACCGCACCTGTTGTCGTCGTGGATCAAGGGGTCGACCCGGATGCCCCCCAGCAGCTGAAAACCGCCTTTCCAAGCATCACCGTCCTGACACAGACATCCAATGTCGGCTTTCCCGCGGCGGTCCGCATCGGGATGGCTGCCCTCCGCGCCGGCGGTGCGCGACTCGCATTCATCGCAAACCCCGATATCCGCCTTGCACCGGACACGATTACCAGCCTGATTCCACATATCACCCCTGACCCAACCACCAGCATTGCAGATGTCGGCGCAGTCGGTCCGCTCCTCGTAGATGCCCATTCGCCTGAGACCATTTGGGCAGCCGGGGGGATGGTCGGACCGAACATCGCGGCCGGAAATGCACAATCAGGAATGTCCAAGGGCAGCATGGCAGTGACATCCCCAAAGGAAGTCGACTACATCCCAGCTTGCGCGATGCTCATCTCTCTGGATGCATGGGAGGCGGTAGGGGGCATGGATGACGGCTGCTTTCTTTACTACGAAGATGTCGACTTCGGACTTCGGCTGAATCGTCATAAGCTACGGTCGGTGATGGTCCCAAGTGTTATCGTGCACCACCAGGGAAGTGCGAACACAGCAGAAATGCCGCTGGAACGGGAGTACTACCTGCTTCGAAACCGCCTCCGGACCGCGCGCCGATGGCAAAGCGGCATCTCGTTTTGGCTCGGTGCGTACATCGATTGCCGCAGAATCGTCTTTAGTAGCCGAAAGCGCGGTGAAGCACGGGCAGAGATCTTGTCGCGTGCACTACGGGATGCGATTGCAGGCATCCACGGGCCGTTTATCCCCTAAGTGTGATGTGGGACTTGCTCCCCGGTGATTGTAGAATATGCGTGTACTATGTCCATCAAACTCCACCCAGATATCGCATCGGTTCGCCTGACCGCGGATGACATTTCATCCCGCGTCGCTGAGCTTGCCCAACAGCTGAGCCGCGACTATGCCGGCAAGGATGTGGTCTTGATCGGAGTTCTGACCGGCTCGGCGATTTTCATTGCAGATCTGGTGCGTGCGATGTCTATTCCAGTCTCCTTTGACTTTCTGGCTGTCGGGAGTTATGGACCGGATGCCAAAATCAGTGGCGTTGTGAAAATCCTCAAAGATTTGGATTCGCCGGTCGAAAGCCGCCACGTGGTGCTGGTTGAAGATGTGCTGAACCCTGCGATGGCACGGCGTGCCGAATACCTTGCGGAAGTGATGCGTGCCCGCCGCGTGGCAAGTGTCCGGATTTGCACCCTGCTCGACAAACCAGATGCACGCGCACAGGCGGGTGTGACTGTTACCCCGGATTACTGCGGATTTACCCTGGATGAAGCCTATGTCGTTGGCTACGGTCTGGACTATCTCGGAAACTACCGGGCCTTACCCTACATCGGTATCCTAAAGCCAGAAGTCTACGGCGGCGGCTAAACCGCTACGATATCGGGTCTCCTGATGACGT
>CAIWTR010000638.1 GCA_903915615.1 uncultured Armatimonadota bacterium | reverse complement strand
TCTGATGACCCGGATGCCATCGCGCGTTTTGTTCAGGAAGTCGATTCGCCTGCTGTGTTTGTCAATGCCAGCACGCGCTTCCACGATGGTGGTCAGTTTGGCCTTGGAGCTGAGGTTGCGGTGTCAACGCAAAAGGTACATGCGCGCGGGCCGCTTGGACTCGCAGCCCTGACTAGTTACAAGTGGATTGCAACGGGAGACTACCTTGTCCGAAGTTAAATCGAGTGTGCTCGCTGATATCAAGCATATGGTGCGCATCAGCCGGCCACGCTTCTGGATGTACACCGTTGGGCCATACATTTTGGGGACATTTGCAACCGCTCCAAGCTATACGACATTTGTTTCGCCTCGCTTTTGGATTTATCTGCTGATCTTTGTGGTCGCAGCAAATGTGCTGATCTATGGAGTGAATGACCTTGCTGACACGGACACGGATCTCCATAACGACAAAAAGGGATCCTATGAAATCCGCTTGCAAAAACAGCAGCGGGCCGCAACGGTTGTCGCGTGCGGTCTCGCATTTGGAGCGCTTGTCGTGGCGGTGGTTGGACAATCGATGCTCACCGCTGTCCTCATGGGTATTTTTCTGGTGCTGAGTATTGGTTACAGCGTCCCACCGCTGCGTTTCAAGGCACGGCCTGTCTTCGATTCAGTCAGCAATGTCCTCTACGCGATGCCTGGATTTATGGCAGCTACGATTTGGGCGCCGACATCGGCGATTCCGGTTAGTGCAATCGCTGCAAGCTGGCTTTGGTGTATGGCGATGCATACATTTTCAGCCATCCCTGATGTCACTGCTGACAAAAAGGCGGGTCTCGCGACGACGGCGACCTGGCTGGGCGTCCGTGGAGCACTCATTTATTGCGGGGTGTGCTGGCTTGGGAGCGCCGTGCTGCTTGGGGTGACGCTCTCCAATGTGCTGTACGGCGTGATCTGGGCCGTGACCTTAGGGTTTGCCTATTTGGGGATGATTGCATCCTGTTTGCTGCGAGGGGCATCCGAAAAGGTAGCCTTTAACCACTATCGAATCTTTCCAGTCATTAATGCGGCAGCAGGTTTCGGTACGACAATGGTCGTTTTGGCGATGCGCTGGCCACAGCTACATCCATAGATGTCGTAATCACCTCCACATTTGCTGTAAGAATTACCTGTCCAGACGTACACTATGGACTTATGGCAACGCTCCTTTCTGTTCGTGACCTCAGCTACCGCATCGCGGGTCGCCAGCTCTTTTCATCGCTCACATTTGGCATCGGAGATGGAGACCGAATCGGTCTGATCGGGCCAAATGGTTCGGGGAAATCCACGCTGCTAAAGATTCTTTCAGGAGAGGAAAAGCCAGCGGGCGGTGACCTTTCGATGCGCCGTGGGACGCGGGTTCTCCGGGTAAATCAGGATGACACATTTCCCGCAGGGGCGACGATTGAAAGCGTGCTTTCGGATGCCGCGCGGGCTGCCGGCGTGGATGACATCGTAACGGAAGTCGCGATTGCGATGGCGATGTGCGGGTTTACGAGCGATGCCGTCGTCGATACGCTCTCGGGTGGCTGGAAGAAGCGTCTCGCGCTGGCGGCTGCGCGCATACGGCAGCCGGATGTGATGTTATTGGATGAGCCGACAAACCACTTGGATCTAGAGGCTGTTCAGTGGCTGGAAGATTGGCTGGCAAGCGCCAGCTTTGCCAGCATCACCATCACCCACGACCGCTATTTTCTCGAGAACACAGCAAGCCGGATCATCGAACTCGGCCCAGTGTATGCGGATGGCTGTCTCCAAGTGGATGGAGCCTACTCCGACTTTCTTGAGGCACGTGCCAATTACATGGCATCGCTGGATAAGCAGCAGCACGCGATGTCGGGTGATGCCCGGCGAGAGCTTGCATGGCTACGGCGTGGTGCAAAGGCCCGAACGACAAAAGCGAAGGGGCGTATTCAGGATGTCCATGAGCTGATGGCGGATTTGGATGTGATTGAGCAGCGTATCGCTGCGAAAAACACGGTGAAGCAGACGGCATTTGCAGCCAGTCAGCGGTCAACAAAGGAGCTCATCCGGGCAAGAGGGTTGTCCAAATCCCTTGGAGGAAAACAGCTCTTTGATGGCCTGGATCTGATTGCAAGTCCTGGTGACAGGATTGGCCTAGTCGGTGCGAATGGGGTTGGGAAAACAACACTGATTCGTGTGCTGGTGGGTGATTTGGAAGCGGATGCCGGAGACCTGATGCGTGCTGAAAAGCTGCGTGTAGTATGGTTTGACCAGTCGAGAGCTCAGCTGGACATGAAGGGGACCGTTCGTGATGTGCTGTGCCCCAATGGCGACACGGTGCATCACGATGGCCACGCGTGGCATGTAACCGCATGGGCAAAGCGCTTTGGTTTTTCAGAAAACCAACTAGGCAGCCTGGTCGGTGTGCTTTCCGGTGGGGAGCAGGCAAGGCTGTTGCTTGCGAAGCTGTCATCGGTGGTCGCGGATGTCCTCATTGTCGATGAGCCAACAAACGACTTGGACCTGGCTAGCCTTGAGGTTCTTGAGGGGGCGCTATCGACATTTCCAGGATGCGTAATCCTTGTGACGCACGACCGCTATTTTATGGATGCCGTCTCAAACAGAGTGCTGCACTTCGATGCCGGGAGTGTCACCGAATATGCTGACTTTGTTCAGTTTATGGAGCGCTATGCCGAGCGTCAGGCGACTGGGTTCAAATCCGAATCTAAAGCCGTTGAAAAGCCGGTCGCACAGCGGAGTTTGCTGTCGGCTAGCGAGCGTCGTGAGCTAGCAAGCATCGACGATGCAATCGCAGCAGCCGAGGCGGAAGTTGTGCGCTTGGAGGCGTTAATGGCAACAGATGCGGTTGCATCCGATGCAGCACGCTTAGCCGAGATTTGGAACAAGCAATTGCCGGGTGCCAAAACAAAAGTCGAAGAAGTGTATGCGCGTTGGGAGTTTCTAGAGGCCAAAAAGCTCGGGACATAACAGCTGTCGGTATTCATTACTGCTGCATGACTCTCTGTTCGTCTATACGCTACGTATAGCAATAAAAAAACACCCTCCCAAGCGTTTGCCTGGGAGGGTGTTTCCGTGAAACCGAACCTATTGGAAGAATCGTAATCATCGTGTCCGTTGCGTTGGCCTGACCATCTGGCTGTTTTTCTACACGCTGGATACAGCAATAAAAAACACCCTCCCTGATGTTTGCCTGGGAGGGTGTTTCCGTGAAACCGAACTTATTGGAAGAAACGTGTTTCCATGTTTCCGAGGAAGCGGCGATCATCGTGCCCGTTGCATTGCCCTGACCATCTTGTTGTTTGTCTACACGCTGCAATTACGCACAAAAAAAACACCCTCCCAAGCGTTTGCCTGGGAGGGTGTTTCCGTGAAACCGAACTTATTGGAAGAAACGTGTTTCCATGTTTCCGAGGAAGCGGCGATCATCGTGTCCGTTGCATTGCCCTGACCATCTTGCTGTTTGTCTACACGCTGCAATTACGCACAAAAAAACACCCTCCCAAGCGTTTGCCTGGGAGGGTGTTTCCGTAAAACCTAACCTATTGGAAGAACCGTGTTTCCATGTTTCCGAGGAAGCGGCGAAGCGGTGCTCCTCCAAGCTTACCGGTCGCAGGAATCGTGATCATCGTGTCCGTTGCGTTGCCCTGACCATTGTTTACCAGAGTGGATGTTGTTCCAGCCTTGAGGGTGTGGCCATTCGGGATGCGCAGCTCAGGGTGATCGAATGGAGCGCTCATCTTCTCAACACGTGGGTCGGTCAGTTCAAGCATGAACTGAAGGATGTCACGCTTATCAAACGTC
>CAIWTR010000637.1 GCA_903915615.1 uncultured Armatimonadota bacterium | reverse complement strand
GGCGTTACACTCATCCCATGGAAATCTGTCTGGTTGGTGGCTCCGGCATAATCTCGACATCCGTCACCAAGCTCCTCCTCGAGCGCGGCCACGCGGTGACGTGCGTCACACGTGGAAATCGTCCCCTCCCCGATGGCGTTGAGCCTATCCTTGTCACTAGCATCGAGGATGGCAACCTGGCCCGCGAAGTGCGCTACCGCCACTTTGATGTTGTGGTGGATTTTCTGACATTTGATGCCGATGATGCAGCCCGGGCTATTGAGACATGGACGGGCCGAACCGGTCAATATGTCTTTATCAGCTCGGCGAGCTGCTATAAAAAACCTGCGGGCAGCCCGTTCATCACCGAGAGCACACCCCTTACAAATCCGCATTGGGATTACAGCCGGAAGAAGATCGCCGCAGAGCTAGCCTTCGATGCGGCAGCGCGCGAAACAAACTTCCCGCTTGTTACTGTCCGACCATCGCTGACCTACGGCGACCACCATATCCCGCTGATTCTCAACAGCTGGGCGCACCCATACACCATCATCGACAGGATGAAACGTGGGCAGGCAGTCATCCTCCCCGGGGACGGTGCATCGCTGTGGACCATCACCCACGCCGATGACTTTGCCTTCGGCCTCGCGGGTCTTCTCGGGAATCCGCAAACCCTTGGGCATGCGTTTCACATCACATCCGATGAATCCATCACCTGGCGCCAGGCGTATGAAATGGCCGCCGCAGCGTTCAATGTCCCTTACATCCCAGTAGAGATTTCAAGTCAGACGCTGGCAAAGGCTTATCCAGATTGGGAAGGGACGCTTCTCGGCGACAAGGCAATCAGTGTTGTCTTCGATAACAGCAAGATCAAGCGCTTTGTCCCGGGATTTGCGGCATCGATTGGGTTTGCCGAGGGGATGCGCCGCGCGGCGACGTGGTTTACCGAGCATCCGGGGTTTCGTACGGTTGAACCGGAGCTTGATGCCCGTCATACACAGCTTGCGGGGATGTATCACGAGCTGGAGGCGGCATTGGTTGGACGTCTCCGAAGGGGAGATGCGGTTCGTTAGGCGGAGGCTTTACAGGTTTCTGGCCAGCTCACGGAGTGCATCCGAGCTAGATTTCTCTTCGGTCATCGCACGCTGAAGCTCTGCCATCCGATCCTGTGTCTGGTTTGCTGGGTCACGGCGGAGTAAGGCTGTTTGTACATCGACGGTGCCACACGCCACCGCGTAGCGGACGATAGCCTCGCGCATCGATGATGCCTTTGCAAGCAACATATCTGCATGGCTGCGGGACATATCGAGGTCACCGAGGGCGGCATCACGCTCATCCTGTAAGTAACTCACCTGCGCTTCGAGCGTCGAAATGAGCTCTTGCAGGCGGTCCACTTCCGATGCGCTTGCAGCAGTTTCCTTGATGGATGTCAGCTCCGTGGCAAGGGTATCAAGCTGGGATGCGGTTGCCTGATGGGCATCATCCACACTCTGACGTAGCGCGGCCAGCGCGGTTTCGAGTTTCGTGATTTGTTCGTCCATCGTGTCCTCCATCATCAACTGCAAATGGTGCAGATGCAAGCCATCCGACACCGGAGTAACTGCATAAATCATGCCGCTCCCGCAAGCCTGCAAGACAGAAGGCAAATCATCCATAAAAGTGTCGGCTTTGGTACAATTACACTTACACCCGGTCATACGTTTCCTACCGTGGAAAAGCATCGGGATACCAGCCGTTTACCATCATGGCAGCGGTACGGTAATTGCACTATCAGAAAGTAATCATGCCCGAATCATCCGATGTCACCAAGCTGGGAACATTTTCTTTCGACCGAGACCTTAGGTTTACTTGGTTGGATGATGGTGATGCCACAGATATGCTTGG
>CAIWTR010000636.1 GCA_903915615.1 uncultured Armatimonadota bacterium | reverse complement strand
TGCGTACGCGAGAGACTTGGAAGATTGGGTCACTAGTGGATTCGCTCTAGACCCAAGTGGTATCACAGGCTGGCTGAGCAGCCGAAAGTCAGGCGGATTTAAGTCGACATCGATTGCGCGCCGCCGTGCAGCATTGTCATCATTTTGTCGCTATCTCCGCCGTCAGGGCTACATTCCAAACAATCCTGTAACCGCGGCCGGTAGAACACGTGCAGTCAAAGCAACGCTTCCAAAAACACTTAATGAGGCTGAGGTTGTTCGCCTCTTACAAGCCCCGGACAGGACGACAGTAAAGGGTATTCGTGATGCGGCAATCTTGGATGTTATGTATTGCTGCGGCTTGCGTGTCTCGGAGTGTGCTGAACTCCGCTGGCATTCGGTGGATATGTCTGCTGGCTGGCTCAGGATTCTGGGCAAGGGTGACAAGGAGCGGATGGTCCCGGTGGCAGCGACATCGCTTGTCCTCTTGGAGCAGCTACGAAACACCGCAGCGGCTCCACCTTCGCGAACATCCAGTGTCTTCGGTCTAACCCGGTCACAAATATGGAGGCTTGTTAAGCGCTACAGCGTCAGTGCCGATCTCCCCCGGCATCCAAGTCCCCACTGGCTCCGTCACAGCTTTGCAACGCATTTGCTCAATGGTGGAGCTGATATTCGGATTATTCAAGAGCTACTGGGCCATGCCCGAATTACCACAACACAAATCTACACACATGTTGCGCTCGATCGTCTTCGGAGTGTGTATAAGCTTACGCATCCGAGAGCGTAGCGATGGTAAAGAAAAGCCCGCTCCTGCGGTAGCAGGGGCGGGCTGGATGCATCTCTAAAAGATTACTTCTTTACGTTTACCGCAGGTGGGTTCAGCGTAATCGTTGCCTTCTGGACCAAGCCCTGAAGCCACTGCTGCATACCAGAGCCGGTTGTCGTCAGTTTCTTGATCTCTTCCGCCTTGAACTTAGCCTTTTCAGCGGCAGTCGCTTCCTTGCCACGCTTGACGAGCTTAAGGACATGGAAACCATACTGCGTCTTGACCAATGGGCTGATTTCACCCTCTTTGGCCAGGTTGAATGCCGCGGTCTCAAATTCAGGGACCATCATGCCCGTGCGGCCGAACCAAGGAAGCGCACCGCCTTCAGCACCGGATGCTTTGTCATCGGAGTACTTCTTAGCAGCATCTTCAAAGGTCATCTTGCCGGCCTTGACATCAGCAACGATGCCTTCGAGGCGCTTACGCTGCTCATCTTCCTTCTTCTTCTGGTCATCTGGAGACAATGGCTTACCATCTGGTCCAGGCTGGTTCATCGTGAGGAGAAGGATATGCTCAACCTTGACCTGAGCATCCAGAGTTGGAACCTGCTTCTCAACCTGCTTGGCGTAGGCCTTCTGCGACAGAATCTGCAGGCGAACGCCCCACTCAACTTCAGCCTCGGTCAGACCATAGCGTGCGGTGATCTCATTGAAGGTCTGTGGGCTTCCCGTCTGGGATGCCATATTTGCAACGATGCGCTGCTTCTCAGTCTTGACCTTGTCGGCAAGATCTTTCGCATCAATGGATGCACCTGCCTTGCGAGCTTCTTCCTCGATGATGGCGTACTGAATCAGCTTTTGTACGGTGTCACGTGCACCGGTTCGGTTGATGAGATCAACGAGTTCCTGTGTCGTGATGTCGCGGTTGTTTACACGGGCGACGATTGTTGCTGGAAGCACGACTTTCTTTGGAGCGACAACGGTGGGTTTTACCGGAGGCTTTGTGGCAGGCTTCGCTGCTGGCTTCTGTGCACTGGATGCTGTAGCGAGCAAGCCAACGAGTGCCAATGTGCTAAAGATGGACAAATTCTTCATGTCTAATAACCTATACGTCATAAAACAAGTTCAGCGCACCGTATTAGTGCGCTGAACTTACCGTCAACTACTCTGCTTCGACATCTACTGGGATATCTGCAATGGCCTCAAGGGTGTCGTCTACAACAACATCCCCCATCAGCTCACTGAGATCGATGTCTCCACCAAGTGCTGCTGCTGCATCATCAATGGACAGGATCTCATTCCGTCCGGTACCACCGGTACCACCATCGATGTCTGGAATCTCAGGGATGTCCAGAACACCGATTGCCCGTCCATCTTCCGTGACAACTTCAATTGCACGGTAGGTAGGCAAGCCGGTTCCCGCTGGGATAAGGCGTCCGATGATGACGTTTTCCTTGAGTCCAACGAGGTGGTCACGCTTTCCACGAACGGCAGCTTCGGTCAGAACACGCGTGGTCTTCTGGAAGCTGGCCGCTGAGAGGAAGGATTCCGTGTTCAACGATGCATCCGTGATACCCATCAGTACTGGAGCAGCGATTGCGCGCTGACCAGGCACCGACATCTCGTCCTCGGTATGGATATCGTGGTCGCGGACCACAATACGTCCCTGGCTCTCGAGCATTATGTTCAGCTCTTCACGACGCTTGTTGGCATCGGTGAGCATCAGCTTGTCGACAACCTGCCCTGGAAGGAACTCGGTAGCTCCAGCCTTGACAACCTTTTGCTTACGGGACATCTGGCGGACGATGACTTCAATGTGCTTGTCATTGATGTCCACACCCTGCTGCTTGTAGACCGTTTGGACTTCACGAACGAGGTATTCCATCAGGCCATCCGCGCCGTTGAGTTCAAGAACACGATGGGGATCCATCGGTCCGTGAGTCAATGGTGCACCACGCTCGAGGCGCTGACCTTCCTTGATAAGAAGCTCACCACGGTGTGGTACGAGTGTTTCCTTGCGTACAAGGACCCGCTCAACACCAGCGGCTGCAACCTTACGTGCCAAAGGCTCGGTGACTTGCTGTCCTGCGACAACAATTGCATCGCCGGTTTCAGGATGTACAACATCCACGACAGCCCACTCGCCCTGAACCTGCTTTGGATCGAACAGATCAGAGTTCGCTCGCTTGACCTGCTTCTCGTGGTGAACGATCACCTTACGGAGACCACCACTCGAGTCAATCTTGTCAACGATTCCGGAGAACTCGGTAACGATTGCCTTACCCTTTGGCTGGCGGGCTTCAAAGAGCTCGACAACACGGAGGAGACCACCGACCTGCTCTTCAGCAACCTTAAGGAGCTGTTGCACCTGACGTTGCTTCTCACGCTGCTTGCCTTCGCCATCTCCACCAAGCGAGATCTGACCCTTTTCCTGATCTTCAAAGAGGACCTGGAGGTTCTGGTTTCGCTGACGGCGGACGTTAGCCACACCGGTCAACTGGTTGGCCGTTGCAACGCCTCCGGTGTGGAAGGTTCGCATCGTTAGCTGCGTTCCAGGCTCACCGATGGACTGTGCTGCGATGATTCCGACTGCAACGCCGATTTCGACGAGCTTACGGGTCGCGAGGTCCTCGCCATAACACTTGGCGCAGACGCCTTGACGGCTTTCACATGTGAGGACAGAGCGAAGCTCAACCTTCTCAACACCAGCTGCTTCGACACGCTTTGCGATTACTTCAGAGAAGATGCTTCCCGAGGCAATCAGCAACTCACCCGTCTTAGGGTTGGTGATGTCATGCAGCGATGTACGGCCACGAAGGCGCTCATGAAGAGGCTCGATGTCTGTAAATGCCTTGACGATAACACCCTTCAAGGTCTTACAGTCGAGCTCACGGATAATCACATCCTGTGCGACGTCCACGAGGCGCCGTGTGAGGTAGCCTGCGTCAGCCGTTCGAAGAGCGGTATCTGCAAGACCCTTACGTGCACCGTGGGTGGTAACAAAGTATTCGAGTACCGAGAGACCTTCGTGGAAGTTTGACTTCACCGGGAGGTTTTCGATGATGTTTCCGAACGGGTCAGCCATCAGACCACGCATACCGGACAGCTGCGAGACCTGTTTGATGGAACCACGGGCTCCAGATGTCGTAACGATCGATACTGGGTTGAAGCGGTCGATGTGCTTGACGATCTCGTTTCCGATTTCGGCAGTTGCATCCGTCCAAAGCTTAAGCACACGCTGCTTTCGCTCTGCGGGAGACAGCATTCCCTGGCGGTACTGCTTGTTAGCCTTGTCGACATCACGTTCCGTCTTATCAAGGATTTCCTTACGGGACTCAGGAGACTGCATGTCCGTCATCGCGAAGGTAATACCTGCACGTGTCGCCCACTTGAAG
>CAIWTR010000635.1 GCA_903915615.1 uncultured Armatimonadota bacterium | reverse complement strand
GAGTAAGCCCATGCTGAGAGGGGATGCGGCAATCACGCCAACGTTCTTTTCGTTGAAGTACGGCATCATCTCAGTAAGACTGTCATCGTTCAAGCAGGCATGCGAATAGGACAAAATCGCATCGAGATGCGTTTCATCTAGGACTGTTCTGAAAATCCCAAGTGGCAATCCACTGACGCCCAGTGCGCGGACTTTCCCTGCTTTGACGACATCCCGCAGCGCCGGAAGCGTCTCAAAGATGACCGTCTCGGGGTCATCGAACTCGATATCGTGGCAGAGTAACAAGTCGATATGATCCAGCTTTAGGCGAGAGAGGCTTTCATCCACGCTAAGCCGAACGCGGTCTGGTGAAAAGTCAAAGGATGCGTGATCGTAGCGACCACATTTTGTGATGACGGTAAAGGTCTCCCGTGAGATGCCCTTGAGCGCGAGACCCAGAACTTCTTCGCTCCTGCCCTTACCGTAATACGGGCTGGTGTCGAATGTGGTAATCCCGAAGTCCAGAGCGGTTCTGACTGCGTTGTCAGCATCCTTCTGGGTGAAGTCGCCATAGGCTCCACCGAGAGGCGCAGCGCCAAAGGACAGCTTTGAGACCTGCAGCTCAGTCTTACCTAGCCGTACTTGCTCAATCACTTCGCAGCTGCTCCATTGAGGTTTTTGTCGAAGAACGCAACCGTCTTCGAAATCAGTTCAAACGGATTTGGTACATGGCCACCTGGCATCAACACACGTTCCTTCGGCTGCTTGGTAGCTTTGAACAGCGCATCGTTGTTTGCAACGGGTACGACATCATCTTTGTCGCCGTGGAGATAGAGCATTGGGCGGGACTTTGCACGACCGATGTGCTTTGCTGGATCAACTTCATTGAGAACTTTTTGGATTGCAACTGGGTCGATTTTCTTACCAGCACGGAGCTTCTTAGCGCCTTCAATCTGTGATGTCGCCAAGAGTTGGCCGAGGTTTCCGCCAGCCGCGAGGATGGTTGCACATGCAATACGTGGCTCATCTGCGAGGAAACGCGATCCGATGATGCCTCCCAGCGATGCGCCAACGTAGCCAATTCGGGATGTATCGACATCTTTACGTGCTGCAAGGACATCCACGGCGCAGCGCAAATCCTGTACGGTTTGTGCAATCACGGCCTTGAATGGTGCAACGCCAAGTGCATTCTCTGATGCGGCGCCACCGATTTTTGGTCGATCGCCATGCCCCGCGGCGTCAATACAAAGAGCCGCATAGCCTTTTTGCGCAAGCATCACTGCAAGCATCGCCAGCTGGTCCTTGTTTCCACCGAGACCGTGTACCAGAATCACCGCTGCGTGACGCTTACCATCTGGTTGATTACCGGGTGTGTAGAGAATGGATGTGACATTTGCTCCGCTACCGCCTGCGAATGCAATGGATGTCTTTTGGTAGCCTGCAATGATTGGCTTGCCTTGTTTGTCCTTATCCGGTGGAAGGAGCTTGGCATTCTGTTTGGGAGTTGCACTGTGCTTGAACGTGATTCCAGCAAGTGTAGAGGATTGAGCGTAGCTCACGGATGCAAGGGACATTCCGATGACCGCTGCAAGGATTAATTTCTTCATTCCGATCTCCATTGTCTAAAGGAACTTCATCGTTTCACGGACGATCTGCATGGTGGCTTCTGCCATCGCCGATGCGCGTTCTGCACCGTCTTTTAGGAGGCGGTCGAGTTCCGCCGGGTCGCTTGAGTAGAGCTTACGGCGCTCACGGATCGGCTCAAGCATCGCGTTGACGATTTCTGTTGTTTCACGCTTTGACTGCACGCAGCCGCGCTCGCCCGAGCGGCACTCATCCCACTGGGTCGTGTAGTTGTCGGCATCATAGAGCTTGCGCAGCAAACACACTGAGCATCCCTCGGGAATACCAGGGTCCGTCTTCCGCATTTTCGTCGGAGTCGTGAATGCACCCTTAAGGCGCGCTGCAACATCATCCTCAGAATCGGTCATATAGATGCAGTTACCGTACGACTTGGACATCTTACGGAGCTTGCCATCTGCATCTGCATCCAGGCCCGGAAGCGTCCCGGTCATCTCCTGAATCAATGCCTGTGGCTCTGGGAAGACATCGGTTGCATACAAATGGTTGAAGCGACGCGCAATCTCACG
>CAIWTR010000634.1 GCA_903915615.1 uncultured Armatimonadota bacterium | reverse complement strand
GAAAAGATCACCATCTCAAAGCCGCACTCGGCACATTGGTCGATAGCGGTGCGTACAGTCTCATCAGCTGTCGATGTGAGGTGGAGCATGAGTGGGTTGTCATGCGTCCACGGGGCTAACCCCTTCCATGTTTGCCGGATATCTCTACCGCGCAGCTCCCGTTCTGTCGAAGCATGACAAACCAGAACCGCTCTTGGTGAGACAAACGTTTCATTTGGAGATAAGTCGATGTCAGGTCCATTTGGCAAGGAGCAAACGAGTTTACAAGGCGTTTTGAGTTCGTAGTTGACCTGTGATGTGAATGTCTCATCGGTTGTCCACTGAGCGATTTGATTAGCCGATGAGATAGTCATCCCGTGGAACATAAAGTCAGACAGCACCGTGATGGACTGACGTTCCCATTGGGTGGTTGGGTCTACGACAGAGTCGGGTTCGACGGTTGACAGCTCTTCAAACACAATGTGGTTCAAGCGGACCGTTGATGTCGTAGGATTGATGATTTCAATCTGCTTTTCCAACACAGCAAGGTCATCAAAGATGGTGTGACGGACCAGAACGCGGATGCCCTTGGCGTTACCACGTGTTATTTCAAATGTTCCGATTAGCGAGATACCACGTTTGGCAGGCGTGGTCGGAGACTGTATTGGGTGTTTGTACGGCTCGGTTCGGACCCCGAGAAAGATTGCATCCTCACTGAGCGGACGGAGCTTTGAAATGTCGCTATCCAAGACAAAGGCCTGGTCTCGTTGACCTGCCGCGCCACCAATGGAATAGAGCTGCCCATTAAGAGTAACGACACATTCACGAGATGTCGCTCGAACGAGTTCCGTCTCTTGCCCCGATGGGGCGTGTCGAATGATAGAGAGCGTTGCCATCGTCTGATGACACAGAATCTCACGGGCTATGACACCATTTGAGAGGGTGAAGAAGATCGCACCATCGCGACGTTCATGAGTGATGCGTGCAGTATTCATGGTGTGGTCCAGATATGAAAAAACCGGGGTTGCCGATTCAAGGGAACCCCGGTCAATGCGATTACGGATTAGTCGCGCTCGTCAATCGGAACGAACTTGTAGTCGCGTGGTCCGACATAAATCGATGCAGGACGAATCAAGCGGGCATCTTCGATCTGATCAAGCATATGTGCAGTCCAGCCGCTGGTACGTCCAATCGCGAAGATTGGGGTAAACAGCTCACTTGGAACGCCAACAGCGTGCAAGATAAGCGCTGCAAACAGCTCTACGTTTGCGTACAGGTCCCGACCAGGCTTCAGCTCTGCAAGAACCTTGACCGTGGTGTCTTCGACTGCCTTCGTGAGACGCAACAAATGGTCATCACCCGTGAGAGCGGCCATGCGTTCCGCTGCAGATGACAACAATGCTGCGCGTGGGTCACGAACTTTGTAGACGCGGTGTCCAAAGCCCATGATGCGCCGGCCGCTAAGCATCTCGTTGCGAATAAAGGCATCGGCGTTTTCTGGCTCGCCGATTTCCTGCAGCATTTTGAGGACTGGTCCAGGAACACCGCCGTGTTTGGAACCCTTCAGGGCGCCGATGGCTCCTGTAAGAGCGGAAACCATATCGGAGTCTGTACTCAGGATAACCCGTCCGGTAAATGTCGAAGCGTTCAAGCCATGCTCGGCGACCGCAACGAGGTAGGCATTCAATGCATCCACACGCGGCTGGGATGGCTCCACGCCTTCAAGCATGTACAGAAAGCCAGCGGCCAGATTATGCTCAGGCTTAGGATGCACGACCTCCAAGCCTTGGCTGAGGCGATAGGCATGCGCAACAATCGCTGGCATTTGTGCCTGCAATCTGGCTGCACGATGCTTGTTGACATCGAGGTCAAGCGACCCGAGCGTGTCATCGCCAATCGAGAGCATCGATGCTCCGATACGAACGACATCCATGCCGGTTGCTTTGTCACCGATAGTCTTTAAGCAGGTGAGAACCTCTTCCGGTAACTCACGCGCTGATGACATCGTTTGTAGCAGTGTGTCGAGCTCAGCTTGGTTTGGGAGCTTGCCATGCCACAGAAGATAGGCGACCTCTTCAAAAATCACGTTGCCAGATAGCTCGCTGATGTCATACCCACGCAGCGTCAGCTTGCCGTTTTGGCCATCCACTTCGGCGATATTGGTCGCTGCGGCAACAATGCCCTCAAGTCCACGCGCCACTTGTGGCTGATTTGGTTCGGTCGTACTCATTCGGACAGGTCTTCCTCAATGAAAAATCTAAGGTGTTTTGGCAACGCCCAATACGGCCACATCGCCATTTGATTCTAGCGTAAACACATGAGCGAATTCAATAGCCATAAAGTCTGCATTCGTTGGGACAGTCTGCATTTGTTTGGTAGAGTACACAAATGCAACGTGATGACGTGGCGGGACCTGAACTTAGGGGATTGACGCTCGCAATTGATCGTAGCGTGTCGTTTACGCACGTACCTGGTGATGTCCATCAGCGCTATGCGCGCTGTTCGCACCCGACTGCACTTGCACTCGAACGTGACATCGCTGCGCTCGAGTACGCGGAAGCCTGCAGGGTTACATCGAGTGGAATGGCTGCAATCACCGCAGTGCTAATGGCAGTCTGCCGGCCAGGAACCACAATATTCACCCACACCGTTGCCTACTCTGGAACGCTTAAACTCATCAGCCGTTTAGCCGCTCAATGGGGTGTGATCCACCAACCGCTGGATCTGACATCACTGAATGCACTCGAAAGCACAGAGTGCAAATCCGGGGATGTTCTCTGGTTGGAGAGTCCTGCAAACCCCACACTGGACGTCTTACCGATGCGTGCTCTCGCAAGCTTCGCGAGGCAGCATGGCCTGATATCGATTGCTGATAACACGCTCTGCACCCCTATTGGATGTAATCCACTCAACCTCGGAGTGGATATCGTTGTTCACTCGGCTACG
>CAIWTR010000633.1 GCA_903915615.1 uncultured Armatimonadota bacterium | reverse complement strand
GTAAAGTACGCTGCGATAGGCCAGTTGACTTCGAGCTTGGACTTGGTACGGGTGAGCGCATCGATGACGACATTACGATTGTTGTTGTCAAAATCGATGAGGCTCGTGCGTTGTTTGTTCAGATTCACTCGTTACTGGGCGTGTTGCAGGCAAATCATCCGTTTTGACCTTCATGGCAACCGAAAGACCCTGTTTGAGTGACGCAATGTGGCGCCGGCTAACAAGCGCATCAACCGGAACATCCACAAAGTCAGCATCCCCAAGGTATTCAGACCGGTCGCGAAACGCCCTGCGCATCGCTTGAGCCACGAGATGAATGTATTGAGCTGAATATGAAGCTGGGAGTGGGTGGCACATTTCAAGCATCCCCAGCATTTGCAGGAGAGCAATTCCCCCACTGCTTGGCGGAGGCATCGTAAGGACTTGGTAATCCATGAATCGACCGGACAAGGGCTTACGGCGCACCGCTTGGTAGCCAGCAAGATCGGTCGACAGCAACATCCCGCCACTGCGTTGGACATCAGCGGCTAATAACCTTGCCGTGGTTCCAGCATAAAAGTCGATCGCTCCCCTGTCACGAATACGCGCAAGCGTTTCACCAAGGCGTGGCTGCCGAATCGTCGTGCCCGCACGCTGCGGTTGCCAACCAACGATGGACTTGTTCAGAAACATCGCCTGAAACGACCGGTCGGTCGAAATGCGGTCCATCGATAGTGAGAGACTTCTCTGAAGCGAATGTGGCATCGAAAAGCCTCCCGATGCCAGCTGCACTGCCGGATCTACCAGCTTGCTCCACGGTATCCGGCCACTACCGTAGCGCATCCACGCTAGCTCGAAGCCCGCGACACTTCCGGGAACGCCACAAGCCCGATAGCCATCAACAGGACCACCATCTCCGGACATCACCTTGCCGTCCGCATTGAGGTACATGTCCGAAGTCGCCATGGCTGGCGCAGTCTCACGAAAGTCGATGGCGACATTGCGTCCACTTGGATGGCGATACAGCAGGAAGCCACCACCACCTATATTTCCAGCGCTTGGAAACGTGACAGCGAGCGCAAATCCGATGGCAACAGCGGCATCGATGGCGTTGCCTCCCATTGCAAGAACGGAAACCCCGATGTTGCTTGCGAGCGATTCCGGGGATGCGACACCACCAAGATTGCCTACCGCTGTCGTGCTCATACCTTCACACCTTGTGCACCACTTGCTGCATACGTTGAGAGAATCGTCAGGCCATCACCGTAGTCACTTATAACATTTTTGATAATGGCATCTAGCATTGCGGGGTCAACCAGAGCGACAACACTCCCACCCCACCCTCCACCGGACAGCTTTGCCCCGAAAACACCCTTTGTTCCTTCAAGAATCTGCTGGACTTTGTCGATCTCAGGGCATGTGTTTTCAAACAAACCACGACAGCTGGCATGACTTGCGTTCAACATCGCTCCAAAACCAAGCACATCAGCGTTCATCAGGCATTCGGTTCCCACAAGCACACGGTTGTTTTCGTTCCAGACATGACGAGCGCGATTTTGAGATGGTTGTTCAACATCAGAAATGCCATCATTGAACTCAGCTTCAGTCACCCCACGAAGCAATGTTGTCCTGCCACCCGATAGCTCGAGCGCCGCCGCTTCACACTCTTTACGGCGGGTCGTGTAACCGCCACCATCCGCGAGAGCGTGTTTCACATTTGTGTTCACGATGAGAATGCCCAAACGCTCTGCACTGAGGGGCACGCGCTTCCACGCAAAAGTGTTGCAATCAAGAAACAATGCCATCCCATGCTCACCGCAGGCACTCGAAAATTGATCCAAAAGCCCAACGGGTGCTCCTACCCACGGCCCGTTCTCGACCGCACGGCAAGCAACGGCGATTTCCATCGTGGTCAACGATAAATCTAGCGCAGTCAAAACAGCACTTGCGGTTGCGACAAGAACGGCTGCAGATGAGCTGATACCACTGCCATCTGGGACATCGCTTGCGACGGCAACATCCCATGCCGACTCTGGCGGTGAAAAGTGATCGAGGACGCCCGCGATGTAACCACACCAGCGATTCAAATCGGTCAGCTGTGCGGGTCCCATCGAGAGATCAATATTCGCTGCTTGATGACCGGGCAATTCAGTCACGATTCGCGTCATGCCACCTGCGGTTTTACGAACAACGACGGCAGTTCTAATGTCTACCGCCGCCGTCAGAACATATCCGCCATTGTAATCTGTATGATTTCCAAGGAGTTCGACACGCCCGGGGGCAGAACCCACAAACTCTGCGGCCGCATCGAATGCGTCTAAAAACAACTGCTTCGCACGCTCAGTAACTGCAATTCCCATGTGAATATCATAGCCCAATGCTCTGGTTGGCGTTCGCAAATGCATCGGCGTACGCAGGTTGCCGTGTAGAATTGGAGCATGTCTAATTCTGTGCATGTCATCGGTGCGGGTCTTGCGGGTTCAGAGGCTGCGTGGCAGCTGGCTCAATGTGGACGAAAGGTCATCCTCCACGAAATGCGCCCGGTCCGAAACACACCTGTACACCGCTCGAATTTCGCAGCCGAAATCGTGTGTTCGAACTCCTTCAAAAGCAACCACGTCTCAAATGCAAGCGGCGTCCTCAAGGAAGAGATGCGCCGGCTAGACTCACTCATTGTCCGCTGCGCAGATGCGACATCTGTACCGGCTGGTGAAGCACTCGCCGTTGACCGTGACCTCTTCAGCGCGATGGTCACAAGTGAACTTGAGCAGCATCCAAATATCGACTTTCGTCGAGGTGAAGTTACCGAGCTGCCTGACGGTGATGTGATCATTGCATCTGGTCCACTTACATCCGATAGTCTCGCGGAAACCATTGGAAAGCTGACTGGACGGTACGATTTATACTTCTACGATGCCGTTGCGCCGGTCATTGAATCATCCAGTATTGATATGTCGAAAGTGTTCCGGGCAAGCCGCCGCGGTAAAGGCCTTGAGCCAGACATGTCGGATGACGCTGCCTACCTGAACTGTCCGCTCGAAAAGGATGAATACCTGGCACTTGTAGATGCCATTAATGCGGCAGAGCTCGCTCCAATCCACGATTTTGAGGACATCAAGTTCTTCGAAGCATGTCTACCTGTGGAAGAGCTGGCTCGCCGCGGGCCTAAGACACTGGCATTTGGTCCCCTCAAACCGATTGGCCTGACAGATCCGCATACAGGCCGCCGCCCCTATGCCGTCATCCAGCTCCGCCAGGAAAACAAGTCTGGGTCACTCTTCAATATGGTCGGTTTTCAAACCCGTATGAAGTGGGGCGAGCAGTCACGTATTTTCAGGATGATTCCCGGTTTGGAAAAGGCGGAGTTTGTCCGCTTTGGCGTGATGCACAGAAATACCTACATCCATTCACCAACACTTTTGACGCGAAACCTTGCACTGAGGACAGACCCATGCATTCGATTTGCCGGTCAGATTACAGGAGTGGAAGGGTATTTGGAGAGCGCTGCAACGGGACTGATGGCAGGTCTTTCAGCCGCAATCCCAACCCTCGAATTCCACCGTCATTCTGTTCTGGGCTCACTGGCAAGCTATGTGAGTGAATATGATGGACCATCTTATGCGCCGATGAATGCCAGCTGGGGAATTGTTGATCCACTCGATGGAGAGCGTATACGTGACAAGAAGGAACGCGGCCGTGCGCTTGGCCAACGTGCCCTCGATGCACACGCATTTCTCGTAGATGAGGTTACAACCTATCGCCAGGAGCATTCGGTCTGATGCGGTTTGAAGCACGGAACCGGCAAGCGCCTAAGCAAAGGACATCGATTTCTCTTGCCGTTTTTCTGCTACTTTTAGGAATGATTTCTCTTGCCGGTTACAAGGGATTTGCACTCATCACAACCTTTTTACAGGTAGCGCCGCGACATATTAAGTCGAGTCCATCCCGTGATGTCGTCCCGGTGACCATCGAACCTGAGGCGGTTAAAAAACCATGATGACCTTGGCGGCTGCCATTACATTTGTTGAGCGGATAAGCGGAGGAGCTGTAGACAAAGCAAGCCGAGAGCTCTTTCGTCATGCGTTGGAATGCCTTGGCAATCCTCAGGCAAAGATTCCAACGTTTCACGTCGCAGGGACAAATGGTAAAGGTGCCGTATCGATGATGCTGACAAATGGCGTCCTAGCTACTGGGCAGACCGTCGGTACGTATATGTCCCCGTTTGTCTATGATGTTCGTGAGCGGTGGCTCATCAATGGCAAACCCGTTTCCGTTGACGACTTTGTGCTAGCGACAGACAAAGTGATGCGTGTCGTGTTAGACATTGAGCAAGGGAAACCAAGTGTTTCAACGTTTGAGATCAAGACATTGGTCGCATTTGTCTTGTTTGGCATGCTCGATGTTGATTACGTTGTGCTTGAAGTTGGAATCGGCGGCCTCCTTGATGCCACAAATGTGATTCCAGCGCCGGTCGCCGCCATCATCACTAGTATCGGCTTCGACCACGTTGACCTCCTCGGTCCGACGATTGAAGACATCGCCTTTCAAAAGGCAGGAATCATAAAGCCGGAAACTGGGCTTGTTGTCTGTGGCGATGGAAATCCTAGCGTACAAACTGTCGTACAGACGTGTGCGACTGATTCCAAAGTGCCAGTCGTGTTTCCAAGTCCTGTGACTGGAAAGTCATTGGCACTCCCAGGTGATCATCAACGGATGAACGCAGCGGTTGCGCTAGCGGCACTTGAGCACCAATTTAGATCACTCTCGGACAGCATCACGGATGCAGTGGTTGCCACGACGCTCCCCGGCCGCTTCGAGATTAAGGTAGTCAATGGACGCACGGTCATCTTTGATGGAGCGCACAATCAAGCTGCTGCAAAAGGATTAGCATCGGCAATCAGTGAGAGATGCGGTCCTGAGAAAGTCGTGTTGATCGTTGCCCACTCGGGAAATCACGACTCTTCGGGTTTTGGCAAAGAACTCCTTGCCGTCACTCAACACGTGATCGTCACGTGCACACCGTTTCGGCCGCAGGAACCCACTGCGGCAGCTGCATTTTATGAATCGATGAACAAGTCTGTAGCGATTGTTCCAGATCCGGATGCCGCGATTCGTCAGGCCCTTGAACTCTATGACAAAGACACCGCAATCGTGATTTGTGGCTCCTTTTACCTTGCGAGTAGTTTTAAAAAGCTGGAACAAGACAACTAATGTGGGTTTCGCCATCTAATCGTCAAGTTTGATTGCAAACCATCATCCAAACGGGTATACGTTTTTGTTCACATGACAATTTCCCGGTTACTTCCCTCTACATCCACCTGGTGCAAACCCGATCTCGCTTCTCTTCCATCCACCATCGATGGGTTGACTCCGATGGCCCGTTCGTTTGTCATCGCCAGGTTAATTTCAGAGCAACCGGACCGCATGATCTTTGTCGTCTCGCCGACACGACAATCCGCTACCGAACTTATGGAGCGCCTTCAAGGCTGGCTTGGCACCGATGTGCCGGCTCTTCTCCTGCCATCCGATGTCCACCTCCTGCAGGATGACCAGGAGGCGGCACGTGCGATTGGGCCCGTTGGCGCGAGAGTCCTCGCCCTCCAGCAACTCGTAAGCAACAATCCCCCACGCCTTGTTGTCACCTATGGGCAGGCGCTGCAAACGCGACTTCCGGCTCCTAATGTCCTGACCGCACGCGTACTTGTCATTCGCGTCGGTCAAACGATGGCTCCGGACACAATTGCGGCGCGCCTGAATGCCTACGGCTATATCCGCGAGGAACAGGTTTTGGTACCTGGCACCTACGCCAGACGTGGTGATTTGTTGGATGTCTATCCATCCGATGCCGAAAAACCGTACAGAATCGACTTTTTCGGTGATGACATCGAGAACATTCGAACCTTTGATATCGAATCACAGCGCTCTGATGGGCGTGCTGAGTTCATCACTCTGGTCCCTGGACGTGTCGTCTCTTATTCGAGAGCCGTGATGGAACCTGCCGCTCAAGCGCTAGAATCAGCCCTCAAGGAAAGGCTCGATCAGCTTACTGAGCTTGGTGTGGATGATGAAGTTAAGGATCGTTTGCGCGATGCGGTTGAGACAGAGACCATCAAGATTAGGTCTGCGCAGTACTTTGCCGGTATGGAGCGTCACGTCCAGCTGCTTCATCCAGAATCCGTTACCGTAGATAGCTATCTCCCGGATGGAACATTGGTTGTCTTTGATGAGCCATCATCGACTTGGAATACAACCAATCGCGAAACGGATGTTCTGGTAACCCACCTCGGTTTCCGAGCTGATCGGGGTGAAATACTCCCCGTCTCCGATGGACTTTTGGTCTCTCTGGACACCGTGTTTGCCAATCTGAGTCGATTTCCGCACCTGACCACTTGTCAGCTGCTCCGTGATGTCCCTGGTCTTGAACGTGGTCCTGTTCTCTCCGGCCACTCAGATCCCGTCGAAGCGTTTCGGGGACGTAGCCAGCCATTCATCGATGCTGTCGGTACGTGGTGTCGTAATGGCATCACGGTTATTGCCATTAGTGCACAAGCGCCACGCATACGCGGAATTCTGCAGCACAACAAGCTCCCAGAGGCGGATGAGCCTACACCAGGCAAGATCTGTCTGATTAATGGCGCCATCAATGGTGGCTTCCGGATACAAGACCCGGCGACGATTGTCCTCAGTGACCTTGAAGTCTTTCATCCAGCTGATGTCAGGAAAAAGAACAAAATCCGTCCTGAATTCAAAGATGGGATGCGCCTGACAAGCCTTCTCGACCTTGAGCCAGGGGATTATGTCGTCCACATCAACCACGGCATTGGACGTTACCGTGGGTTAGCCAAGATTCCGGTTCAAGGTACAGAACGTGAGTTTTTGCTTGTCCAATACGATGGCAATGACAAGCTGTATGTTCCCACAGATCAGATTGACCGGCTGCAAAAGTACATCGGAAGCGAAGGCAATGCACCATCGGTGCACAAACTCGGCGGTACCGAGTGGCTCAAGGCAACCGCTAAAGCGCAGCGTCAGGCGAAGGAAATCGCTGGCGATCTTGTAAAGCTTTATGCGACCCGTCAAGCCAGCGAACGGCCGACGTATTCCGATGAAAATCCATGGCTTAGGGAAATGGAAGATGCGTTTCCTTATGTCGAAACGGATGATCAGCTGCAGGCTGTAGAGGACATCATTCAGGATCTGCAAGCTCCAAAGCCCATGGATCGTTTGATTTGTGGAGATGTTGGATTTGGTAAGACCGAGGTTGCGATGCGCGCAGCCTTTAAGGTCGCGACAGAGGGTCGTCAGGTGGCAGTCCTCTGCCCAACAACCATTTTGGCTGCCCAACACTTTCAGACATTTACGAAGCGACTCGGAGCTTTCCCTATTTGCATCGATATGGTTTCCCGGTTCCGCTCTCCTAAGGAGCAAGCCAAAACCATCGAAGCAGCAAAGCACGGCGTGGCTGATATCGTCATCGGTACGCACAGGCTTTTGTCGAAAGATGTTGCGTTCAAGAACCTGGGCTTGGTCATTGTCGATGAAGAACAACGCTTTGGTGTGATTCATAAGGAACGCCTAAAGCAGCTGAAGAATCAGGTTGATGTCATCACACTCTCCGCAACGCCGATTCCTAGGACGCTCCACATGGCGCTGACGGGAATTCGCGACATGAGTGTCATCAATCAGGCACCTGAAGGACGCATCCCAGTCAAGACCTACGTAAAGTCTCACGATGATGGCCTCATTAAGGAAGCTATTCTCCGCGAGGTTGATCGTGGGGGGCAGGTCTACTATCTCCACAATCGGGTGAACTCGATTGATCAGATAGCCTTTCATCTCAGCCGAAACGTTGTCCCGGGAATCCGTGTGCGCGTCGCACATGGCCAGATGACGGAAGATACTCTCGAAGATGTGATGGTGGACTTCTACAACAAGGCATTTGATGTCCTTGTTTGCACGACGATTGTCGAAAGTGGATTAGATGTCCCAAACGTCAACACGATTATCATCGACAATGCAGACAGGTTTGGACTGGCTCAGCTGTACCAGCTAAGAGGTCGCGTTGGCCGTTCTCGCCAGCAGGCATATGCCTACTTGTTGACGCCGCGTTCGAAGTCCGTACGCGATGTTGCAGAACAGCGTTTGGATGCTCTCCGGGAGTTCTCAGACCTGGGTTCTGGTTACAAGATTGCGCTTCGTGACCTTGAGCTCCGTGGCGCTGGAAACCTCTTGGGAAGTGAGCAGCACGGCATGGTCGCCGCCGTCGGCTTCGATCTCTATTGTCAGCTCCTTGAAAATGCCATTCATGAAGCCAAGGGAGAACCGGTCGAAGAACTGACATTCAATATGCCAGGCGTCGACCTCCCTGTCGTGGCGACGATTCCTGAAAAGTACATCAAGGCTGAGCCACAGCGTATTCTGATGTACAAAAAGCTTGCGGCGTGCCGAACCCGCCTGGATGTTGCTCATGTTCAGGAAGAGTTTGAAGATCGCTACGGAGATCCACCGCCGCCGGTATGGAATGCCCTTGCCCTGCTGCGTCTTCGGATGCGATGTGCTGAATGTGGCATTAAGTCAATCGGAACCGAAGGCCGCATCGTCAATATCATGTTGGAAAAAGAGCAACAGCTTCCACCGTGGACGCTACGCCCTCTCAATGCCGCCTATCGCTCGAAACACGTGACATTTGAAGATGTGCGTGTACAGGTTCCCGTTGACTCCGCGAGAATTTTGCCTAGTGTTGAAGAGATGATTGAGGTCATCATCAATGCTCGCAATCAACCAGCACCAGTCAGATCAGAGCCTAGACGACCGCCTGTACGCCGCGCCTAAGACATCCTAGATCACATCAAAGAGCGGCTGAAGGTCATCGATTGTTTGATAGGCGTGCGGACTAAAGCGTATTGCGCCCGCTCGAATGGCAATATCGATCGCTTTACTGTCAAGTCTTGCGGCCATTCGTAAAACGGATGATGGTGGAACAGCACAGACGAGTCCGGTTTCCTGCACTGCACAACGCAGAGTCCATCCCCGAGCTTGGAGCTCAACAGCAATCGTGGATGCCAGGGACACAACTTGGTCACCGATTGCATCTATGCCTTGTGATGTCAGTTCGGTTAGTGCAGCATGTGAACCGACAATCGTTAGGAATGATGGGTTTCCCTCTTCAATGATTGCGGCGGATGCCTTTAAGTCGCCGGGACGAAGGGTGTCCAAATCCAAGCTGTTTTCCACAGAGTTCCAACCGATATTGGTAGGCTTTAGGATGCGCATCATGCTTGGAGAGGCAGCGATGTACCCAAGTCCACTTGGACACGTCAGCCACTTATGACTCCCTCCGATGATGAAGTCGACATCTGCTGCCCGAAAGTCGACTGGTATTGACCCAAGGCCTTGAATCGTGTCGCAAATCACCAAAATCCCACGCTGCTTTGCGGCACTTACGATTTGATCGATATCGATCTTGCATCCGGTGCACCAATGCACCCATGAGACAATGACGACCTTTGTGTTTGCCGTAAACGCATCGATGTAGTCAGCTGCCGTAAACGTTGCACCAGCCGGGTGAATCCGTTTGAGGTGAATTCCATCGCGTTCCAGTGGAATCCATGGATATACGATTCCAGGAAACTCATCATGCGCTACGACAACCTCGGAACCTGGTGGGAGGCTCAGACCGTTCGCAAGAATACTCATCGCATGACTCGT
>CAIWTR010000632.1 GCA_903915615.1 uncultured Armatimonadota bacterium | reverse complement strand
GCAATCGATTCCATCAGCGGAAAATCAAAAGCCCTCAGCTTCTTGCCCGCATCCTGGACAAACAGCCTCCTCACACTCGCCATCGCAAGCGTCGGCTTTGCCGTCATCCAGCAAGCGATCAATATGGCCAGCAGCATCGTCGCCACACGCACGGGACAACAGGTCACCGTCGAGCTGCGTGGCCAATGCTTTGATGCGGCACAAAAGCGTTCGATTGCAAGCCACCTGACATCCGGGACCGCGGATGCCCTCTACCGCATCCAAACCGACACCCAGGCGCTGGAGTGGATTCTCCTTGAAGGTGCGCTACCAGTACTCACGGCAACACTGTCCATCATCGCGATGACTGCAGCGCTGCTCACCCTCAACCTTCAGCTCGCGCTGATCGCCCTAGTCCTTGGCCCCATCCTTGTCGTGATCGGACGAACAACGCGGCCAGCCCTCAAATCCACCGCACGCGCCGCCAAGCAACAGGAAAGTCAGGCCCTTGGCATCATCGAAAGTGCGCTCTCAGGCCTGCAGACCGTAAAAGCCTACAGCCTGCGAAGCTATACCCTGGCACGGTATCGAACCATCGCCGAAAGTGCAGTTGCCCGACGCATTCGGATTGCCTGGCTTGACAGCAGCCTCGGGGCTGCCGTACAGGTGCTCTGCGCGATTGGACTTGCGGGAGCACTGTATGTCGGCGCGGATGCTGCAGCGCACGGTACCCTCTCGCCAGGTCAGGTCATCCTTGGCATCCACTATCTCGGTCAAATCTACACGCCCATCCGCACCATCGGTAAAAAATGGGCGAGCCTACAAACCCAGCTCGTCAGCCTCGAACGGATTGACTTTCTCCTGCAAACGGACACCGATGTCCCTGTGCCCACCAACCCACAAGCCATCCCCACCGACATCACAGAGATTTCCCTCAAAAATGTCAGCTTTGCCTATGATGAAGCGCATCCGATTTTGCAGGATGTCAGTATCTCGGTCCGCAAAGGGGATGTCATCGCGCTCACGGGACCAACCGGTATCGGAAAATCCACCCTTATTGGACTGTTGCTGCGCCTCATTGATCCCGTCTCCGGAAATGTCAGCATCAACAATATCCCCGCAACCCAGCTCGACCCGGAAGGCCTTCGAAACATCTACGCAACTGTTCTCCAGGAAACCGTGCTCTTTCCGGGGACGATTCGGGAGAACCTCCTCCTTGCAAAGCCGGGTGCGACATCGGATGAAATCGAAAATGCAGTCGATGCCGCAGCGCTGCGGGCGGCAATTACGACCTTTCCGGATGGCCTTGATACCGTCGTTGGCGAACGCGGGGCAAAGCTGTCTGGTGGAGAGCGTCAGCGGGTCGGGCTTGCGCGTGCATTTCTGCGGGATGCCCCTGTCCTGCTCCTCGATGAGCCTACAAGTGCATTGGATCCGGAAACGGAGGCGGGCGTTCTGGATGCTCTGAAGCGCCTGATGGTTGGTCGGACGGTGGTGATGGTCACGCATCGGGATGCCCCGATACGCCTCGCGGACAAAATCTACCGTCTAGAACAGGGACAGCTGATCCAGATGAACACGTGTGATGTCCATTTAAGCGGTCCAGCAACCGAAAACGCCATTCGGCAGATTTAGCGATGCTTTAGCCCATCTAACGCACCAAAGACGATAATTCCTCACTGTGACTTCATAATCATCACCCACAATGAGACAACTATGAAGATTTTGTGCATTGAGGATGACGAAAACATTGCGGAAATTGTCAAAATTGGCCTTGAATCCGCAGGTTGGACGGTAGAAATTGCATCCAGCGGCACCGAAGGTATCGAGCTTGCCCGTGAAGGTGGCTGGGGCCTCCTCGTCGTCGATGGCATGCTCCCTGGCTTGGATGGCATCGAAATCTGTAAACGCCTCCGCT
>CAIWTR010000631.1 GCA_903915615.1 uncultured Armatimonadota bacterium | reverse complement strand
GCATGACGCATCGCGTTGTACGCATGCGCCCAAACTTTTGCCGCAAGCTGGATTGCTTCATCACGGGTGGTTGGTGCTGCATCTTTAAGCATGTCTTTTGCAACATCATCAGCAGACCGGACACCCGTAATAACAGCGCTTCCCTTGCTGATGCGATATTCGCCATCGTAGTTCAGCGTGCAAAACACATCATCCGCTGCGCTATCGTGAAGCTCGGCAAAGAGCGCACGGATGGTAAGCGGCACGGCGCGCTGATCGTTGTAGACCTGCTTGACGGCCGGAGAAATGCCAAAACCAACGAGGCGGCTTAGGCAGACATCATCCTCAGAGCGTTGAAAACCCTCACGATGCGCGGAATCAATCGCCGCGATTCGGATGGATTCCACATCGGACTGGCGCCCCATCGCTCCGTAAGCAATTCGGTCATAGACCTCAAAGAGCTTGCGCTGCGTGCCGCGGAGGGTGAAGAGAACGATGCCATCCGGGCACGAAATACCGATAACCGGACTGCCATCCCGCAGCTGGTCATCCACATAGTCATTGCGCTGCTGAATCGCATTTTGAAAATCGTAAAAGTTGTAGGACATCAGATTGCCTGTCAGATACTTGTCGCGGTCGTCGTGGATGCGCCAAGCGCTACCCGGATTGCATCATCGGATATTTCGGTTACCCCAGCGGCCGTTACGGTACGCGCGAGTGGGAGAACCTTCCCTGCACCGCCGGTTGCGCTGTCAAGGTCAGCGGCGATTTCGAGGAGATGGAGCGCTTCGGCGAGGGCGGTTTCGAGCGTCATTTCGCTGAAGTTGCCTTTTGTTCGCACGATGTACTCAAAGGCTCCGCGGATCTGGACGCTGCCAGAGCCGGCTGCAGCGTACTCGAGGTTTTCAAAGCGCGCGCCAGCCGCATCGTAGAAGAAAATGCGTCCAACTGCCTGCTTTTGGTCGTAGACAGCGATGACGGGAATCACAAGCCCACCGCTCATCGCGCCGGCAAGGTTCCCGGCCATCATCCGGCCAATTTCGTTCAACTTGCCATCGAGGCTTAGCGACTGCAGCTGTGACCGCTCATAGTATTTGAAGCTGTGACGGAGGAAGCGGACGAATTCAATCGCCTTACTGAACGCACCGCTGATAGCCATCAGCATCGTGTCATCCAGCGCCAAAACCTTCTCAGCCTTGTCGTACATAATCGCGTTGCCACCGGTTGCACGGCGGTCGCCAACGGTTAGGACGCCATCCTTGAACTTGACCGCAATGACGGTCGTTCCGTGGACGGGCTCGGATGCGAGGCCATTTCCGTGCGATGTTACGCTTTGATGCGCATCGGTTAGCGTGAAGCCGGTGAGGGCGGCAAAGTCACCACTCTGCGGGTGAAACAGGGAGACATCCACGTGCTATTGCCCACTTCTTTGGCGGTAGTTACGGCCGAGCTTAGGGTCCACCTTACGCATCCGGTCCATGATATTCCGGCTTGTCGGACGGTCGACATCCGGGGTTACCGGACCAGGTTGCTCGGGGCCACGCGGGGCTGGATCAGCAGGCGAAGGCCGCTCGATTCTCTCTGGGGATGGTCCATCTGGAAATGCAATCATAGTCACCTCTGTATCCGTATCTTACCCGCCGGAGGCCCGCTTGTGTTCCGGGCTTACCGGATGCTTTTTAGTGCAGCGACAAGGGCATCTGCGTTGGTGATGTCCTTAATGGCAGCCGCAAGGGCATCGGGAGCCACAGCGGTAAATGCGTGTAAAGTCAGTGCGACATTCTGCCCGGACTGCAGCCGAAGTGTGACCTCATCCCAGCTAATCGATACAACGGCATCAGGAAGATGCTGGGCGACATGTCCACGGATAATGGCTTTTGCAGAATCCTGCGGAGGCTGCTCAATAAGCATGTTAATGGCATCATCAGTGACCAAGGTTTGAACATCTCCAGCATCCAAAAGGGCGAAGTGAAGTCCGGCATCCGGGTCGATGTCATGAAAGGCAATGTCCAAGCTTTGGATGATGTCGGATTTGAAGTCGACACCTTCCTCTGCGGCAAACTGCGTCAAAAGGGTGTATTTCGCTGCCCAGTCGGCACGGTCAGCCACGGAGAGCGGGTTTGCAGCGTAGTCATCCAGAAATGTCCTCCACGTGCTCAGGACGAGGTCCGTCTGAGGATCGGTGCCTTCGTAGCGCCGGCACAGCCCCAGCAATGCGAATTGCACTTCAAGAGCTGTTGTGAAATTGCCATCTTTGAGCGGGAACACTGGCAGAGTAAGCGGATTTCGCGAAATTTCCTTGATGGCCGCGAGCGGGTCAGCCAAAGCGATGTGTGAGAGGTCTACGCCATCCTCGATCAGCCGCAACACGAGGTGTGTCGTCCCGCATTTCAAGAATGTTGCGGTTTCGGAGAGATTGGCATCCCCACAGATCACGTGGATGCGCCTAAGCTGCGATGGGTCATCGTGTGACTCATCGCGTGTATTCACCAGCGGCCGGTTGTAGAGCGTGTCGACACTTGCGATGACTTTGAAGAAATCGGCGCGCTGAGAGAGCTGAAAGTCTACGCCGCGGACACCGCTTTCCTCACAGCCGGTCTTCCCGGCGCCTGTGTAGAGGATGCGTGTTGCAAAGTGTGATGGCAAGTCGCGGATAAAGGCTTCGATGTCCACAGACCGCAACGCCTGATAGCTCTCGTGGGTCCCGTAAGATGCCCCATTGCCATCCGAGTTGTTCTTTTGGAGGCTGACCAGCGTGCCGGTTACATCGGAGCGCTTGACAGCAAGCTCCTGCATGATGCGTTCGCCGGCCTTGTCGGCGGCGACGAGGGTTAGCAGCTCCGATGTCTCCGGCGTGCTGTATTCGGGGTGGCCGTGATCGTTATAAAGGCGTGCGCCATTTGGCAGCATCCGGTCGGCGCGGAGGTGGTTATCCGTCGTATTCGTTCCCGCCTGGTCGTAGCGGGCATCAATAGGATCGACGGAAAGGCGGTCGACGACAAAGCCGCGTGCATCCCGTCTTGGGTGCTCATGACGATATTCCCACGGGGAAGCATAGGGTTTTGGGTGTGATTCGACAAGCTCCCGGGATGCTTTGACAAGGGCATCCGGGCCGAGGCCATCGATGTGGATGCCATATTCGGTCTCGATGCCCATCAGGCGTCTCGGGAGGCTTGCCATGTTTTGTTAGGCTCCTGCGGCGGTTCTGGCGACGGCTTTGAAGCTTGCCTGAAGCGCTGGATAGAGCGCCTGGTAGTGAGGAGCCCACTTTGCGTAGGTGGATGTATCCGGGCCAGGTGCGGCGGCTGGTGTGGTCCCGACAAGCGCTGCACAGGCATCCTTGACATTTGCAAATGTACCTGCCCCGACGGCTGCGAGGATAGCGGCGCCTGCGGCAGGACCTTCATCCAAGGTTGGCAGGACGTGCTTTTGGTTTGTGACATCCGCCATGATTTGCAGCCAGAGCGTGCTCTTGGCACCGCCGCCGATGGCGCGGACTTCGCTGATAGGAACATCTAAAGATGTCAGCAAAGCGGTGGCATCGTTGACCGAGTACGCAACGCCTTCAAGGACAGCACGGGCAAACCAGTCCTGCGTTGTGCGGAGGGTTGCGCCAAAGAAGACGCCACGGGCATCCGGGTCAGCGTAAGGCGTGCGTTCTCCCGTGAGGTACGGGAGGAAGATGAGGCCTTCGCAGCCGGCGGGTGCCGTTGCGGCACCGGATGTGACTTCCGTATAGCCCGCCGCAGGTTGGAAGGTGTCACGGTACCAGCGAAGGGCTCCGCCGCCGGAGAGCATGCAGCCCATGAGGCCCCATTCGCCGGGGACGGCGGAGCAGAAGGTCCCGAT
>CAIWTR010000630.1 GCA_903915615.1 uncultured Armatimonadota bacterium | reverse complement strand
TCTCGGGATGAGCGACCGCATCGCCATTTTGTTCCACGGAAAGCTTGTCACGGTGATTAACCGCGCGGATACGTCCCCTGAGCGTGTCCTCCACTGGATGATGACCGGGCGCGATATCGACCCGACAGACACGGCAGACCAGCCACACCAGGAAGCCCATTCATGACACTCGCAAAACGCCTCCTCCCAGCCGTCTCCCTGATACTGCTGTTTCTCTTCTTCGCATCCCAGTCCGCTCCTTTCCGGAGCATGGATAACATCACCAACATCGTTGGGCAGAACGCATGGCTGCTGATTGCATCCATGGGAATGACCATCGTGATTCTCGGTGGTGGCATCGACCTCTCTGTCGGTTCCGTGATGGCATTTTGCGGCGTGGTCAGCGTCCACTTAATGGTCAATATGAAGGTCCCGGTGCCAGTTGCGATGCTTGCGGGCCTCGCGGCAGGCGGTGTTGCAGGTGCAATCAATGGCCTCCTGGTGACAAAGCTGCGGATTCCGGCGTTCATTACAACCCTCGGTATGCTGCTTATTGCCCGTGGTGCTGCCTTGTCATTGGCAAAGGGTGTGACCGTGGATGGCGCGCCGGAAGCATTTATGCAGTTTGCTGGCGGCAAGATCATGAACATCCCGACACCACTCGTGATGACCGTGGCGATTGCTGCACTTGTTGCGCTGGCGATGCACTTTACGAAGTTTGGTCGTTACGTACAGGCGATTGGCTCCAATGCGGAAGCTGCCCGTGTCAGCGGCGTTCCCGTACATAAAACGCTTTTGTGGACCTACATCCTTGGTGGAATCTTCGCAGGCTTTGCGGGTCTTGTTGAAGCAGCCCGTCAGGGTTCCGGAAACCCGACGAGTGCGGAAGGTTACGAGCTGGATGTTGTCACGGCAGTTGTCGTCGGTGGCGCAAGCCTCTCGGGAGGCGAAGGACGCGTCAGCGGCACCATCCTCGGTGTTCTCCTCGTAGCATTCCTCCGTAATGGTCTGAACCTGATTGGTGTCGAGCCGTTTCTGCAGAAAGCCTATATTGGCGCTCTGATTCTTGCGGCGGTTGCATTCGACCAGTGGGCACGCCGCAAGTCCGCTGCCTAGGAGGTTTCTATGTCTGAGCAAGCGCTCCCTCCAAGTCTGTCAGCACCGCTGCCCGAGCTCCTTCGTGACTTCGATGGCAAAGCGATTGCGACCGGTGGCCAGTGGAAGCGCTTCCGCAAGGACATCCTCAAACGGGTTCAGGATGAGATGTACGGTGCCTCTCCCTGCGACGCCACCTGGCATGGCTTTCGAAGTCACAAGCGAATTCAAGGATGCCCTCGGCGGCGCGGCAACCTGCCGGATTGTTAGAATTCACTTTGATGACGCGGATGCCCCCAGCATCCAGCTTGTGCTGTTCACACCGATTAAGCGCCGCGGGAAAGTCCCGTGCTTCTTGACGCTTGGTTTTTGCGGTAACGACTCGCTGACCGAAGATGTGCGCATTCCTGAGCGTACTGGCTGGAACTTTGGTAGCTGCAAAGGGCGTGGCTCGCTTGCAGCTGGGTGGCAGCTTGAGCGGACGATTGCGCGCGGCTACGCGGTTGCACACATTTGCTACGCTGACATCGATGAAGACCGTGTCGACCACGAAGGCGGCATTCGAGCTTGGGAAGACCGCAGCGCTGGGAAGCCTAAACAGACCATCAACCGTGGCTCCGTCGCCGCATGGGCCTGGGGTGTCCACCGGGCGGTTGACTATCTGGTCACCGATGCAAAAGTCAATGAAAAGCGCATCGCGATTATGGGACATTCCCGAAATGGCAAGGCTGCGCTGCTCGCGGGAGCCACCGATGAGCGGATCGCGCTGGTCATTCCTCACCAAAGTGGTTGCGGCGGCGCGGCGCCTAGCCGGGGCGCCATCGGTGAGAAGGTCTCGGACATCAACAAGCGCTTCCCCCACTGGTTCAACGCAAAGTTTAAGGCCTATTCAGATGCCACGGACCGTCTGCCATTCGACCAACATCACGTGATTGCCTGTATCGCGCCACGTCCTGTCCTGATTTCCAATGCCGTGCAGGACACGTGGGCAAACCTGGATGGCCAGTTTGAAGCGCTCCGTGCGGCGCAGCCAGCATGGGCGCTCCTTGGAAAGCACGACTCGGGTATACCGGCAACGGTCGAGCAGGGAAAGGTCAGCTTGGGGCGTCAGGGAACATTCCTGCGACCGGGTGTCCACGCAGTGACGGCGGATGACTGGGCAGCCTTCCTGGACTTTGCCGACCGCTGGCTTTAGGTTCTACCAACCAATCAGATAGCGTGAGCGCTTGCCTGCGACTTTGCGTATAACGAGCGCGCAGAGAATGCTGATGCCAAGAATGATGGCGACTGCCGCCGGCAGCGCAGGCCCCCCACTTAGGAATGCGTGTAGCTTCCATGTCCGGAACCACAGATCGATGACGTATGGGTGGATGAAGAAGACCGCAAAGCTGGATGCTGCCAAAAGCCCAACCAGTTTGCTATTGTGCTGGTCAAACCACTGCAGCGCATAGAGCAACCAACCACACATCAGGATTTTTTGGATCAGCTGGAGGTCGATGTTGCCGATGCTGCCGAAAGCCCGGTGGTACGAACCGGTGTTCGTGGCGAGGATGGCCTGGGCGATAGCAAGTCCAACCGCCCCGATGAGCAGCTTTACGTGGTGACGCGATAGGAATGCCATGAGGCGTTGGCGGTGGACGGAGGCTGTCACCCCAGCCAGATAGACCGGTGTGAAGTAGATGAGCAGCTGGGGTATTCCGATGTTGTTGATGGGCCGCTGTGTGATGCTGGCGACCGCAAGCATCATTACAACAGCTGTGATCTGGACCTTTGCAGGGAGGGTGGCAAACCAACGGTGGATGGGCGAGAGCGCGAACATCGCCATCACAAACGGAACGTACCAATAGCAGATCCAGATATCGCCCTTGGCGAGGTGCCCAAGATAGGCCATTAAGGCACCGGGGAGCCCCGCCGGGTGGTCGCTCTTCACGGCCATCAGGATAGGGAGCGCCGAAAGGAAAAGGTACGGGACCAAGACACGCTGCGCCTTTTGTTGCAGAAAGCCTTTGTAGGTATAGCGATTTTTGAAGACGTGATGAAAGAGATAGCCGCTAATAAAGACGAAGAGGTTGGTGCCGCCAAGGATGATGTTTGCGATGAATTTCTCAATCGGGGAATCAATCACCCAGCCGGTGCTACCGATCGCATGGCCGGCGACGACGCACACAATTGCGATGGCGCGGAAGGCTTCGAGACTTGGTAGAAAATGGGATTCGGGTGATGCACTCTGCGACTTCTGATCACCACGACTGGTGCCAAAGTTGCTGGCGACATCGCGTAGCTGCTGATGATCCAGCGGGGATGGCAGCTGTATTGCGTCAAGCTCGACAACCGATGTGCTTCTTGGCATAGGTACTCCAAGGATGATGTCGGTAAATCAACCCGAATTCCATAGCAGGAATCCTGAACTCGCCGTAAGACGGATACGTCCGTACTCCGAAGTCTATGTCCTACACACACCACTGGCATCCCAGCAGCTTTCGCGATCCCGGTGGCAGAATGTTCCGCCACGAAGGTCAGCTCTTGCGGGCGATTTTCGCGCCGGCTATCGATGACTTTGCATTCCTCGAGTCTAGCGGCCTCTTGGAAAAGCTGGTCTCAAGTGGAGCGCTTGTCGCACACACCAATGTTGACATCACATCCCTTTCGCTCGATGCGTGGCCCGTACAACCTGAACAGGTGATTGCCCCCACAGAGCTTCCTTGGATTTCCTATTCCCACGAATGGACGCACGGCCAGCTACAGGCTGCCGCGCTGCACACTCTGGATGTCATGGTCACGGCGATAGAGCACGGGATGTGGTTGCAGGATGCGGCATCCAGCAATATCCAGTTTGTGGGTAGCAAGCCGGTGCTCATCGACACGCTGTCACTGGTTCGCTACACCGATGGCTCGCTTTGGGCAGGCTATGGACAGTTCTGCCGCCACTTTCTTGCACCACTTGCCCTGATGCATGCGTTCGACTCCCGGATGGCCGGAATGCTCTTACAATTCCCGGATGGAATTCCGCTCGATATGGCATCAGCGCTACTGCCAAAGACATCGTGGCTGAACCCCGGAATCGTTGCCCACATCCATATGCATGCCAAAGCAACGCGTTCAGCAGGCGATCGACCAACGGGAACGGCTACGGCGGGGTCCCTCAGTAAGAATCAGCTGCTCGGTTTGCTGGACAGCCTCCGCGGGTTGGTG
>CAIWTR010000629.1 GCA_903915615.1 uncultured Armatimonadota bacterium | reverse complement strand
GGTCTTTGTCCATACGCCCGGCGGTTTCACCGGGCTGACGGAGCTCGAGGCCTGGGGCACAGGGAAGCTTCCCTATATGGCTCCAGCCCCGCGCACCGGCAACATCGCCCTCAATCAAACAGGTCAAGGTTTCCCCAAAGCCAGCGCATCCTTTCACGATGTCTACGGCGGCACGCCGGAGAAGGCCATCGATGGCCGTGTCAACTACAAACCCACTCCTGTCAACCGCTGGACCAGCTACGGCTCCCCCAATAAGACCGACTGGTTCGAGGTCGACTTTGGCTCGCCAAAGGAAGTCCGTCGCGCGGAACTTTCGATCTACGATGACAGAGGCGGTGTCCAGCCACCCGAGAGCTATACGCTGGAGTACTTCGATGGGCAAGTCTGGAAGGAAGTCGCCGATTTGGTGACATCTCCAAAGGTTCCCGCTGGAAGCGCTCTCAACACAGCCACCTTCCGCCCCGTGACCTGCCAAAAGCTCCGGATTGTTTTCACACATCAGGGCCAATCCCGGAGCGGCCTCACTGAGCTCGAACTACGTAACGATTAAGGAATCACGAATGCCCTTACTTTCCCTCATCCCCGCCGTCGCACTCGCGCTTCTCGGGATGCAAGCTGCCACAGACACCAAGCCCACGGCTCGTATCCAGATTGACCTCAGCGCTCCATCCAAACCCGTCTCGCAAAACCTCTACGGCATCTTTCTCGAGGAAATCAATCATGCCTTTGATGGTGGACTCTACGGCGAGCTGGTTCAAAACCGGAGCTTTGAAGAGGGCGTGCCGCCTCCTGGGATGACGATGATTCCAAAGCCTGATGGAACATTTAGAATGGAACTGGCGACCCTGCCTGCCGGTGTTCCTAAGGACAAATGGGAAATGCCCTGGCCGTGGAATGGCAACTCGGTTTGGGATCCCAAGCGCGCTCTCATCGGCTGGTCGCTCCAAAAACCACAGGGTAGCGCCGGAACGATGCAGCTTACCGAAGCGAACCCGATGAATGCGGCATCCAGTCGCTCGCTTAAACTCGCCGTTGACTCCCCCGGAGTCGGCTTGGTCAACAGCGGTTACTGGGGCATCGCGGCCAAGTCTGGGGATTCCTATGCTCTCCGCTACTTTGTCCGCCCCGGAACCTTCCGCGGCACAATCCGCACCGAGCTGATCTCCGAGAGCGGAAAAGTGCTTTCATCGGTGGCGAACACGATAGTCGCGCCGGGAAACACATGGCGTGAGATAAAGGGGAGCATCAAAGCCACCGCCACCGATCCCAAAGCACAGCTCCGGCTCATCTTTGTTGGCACCGGAACGCTCCAGCTTGACTGGGTCTCGCTCTTTCCCCCTACCTGGAATGGCCAGCCAAATGGCCTCCGACCAGACCTCGCGCAGTACCTGGCCGGCCTCAAGCCAAGCTTTGTGCGCTTCCCGGGCGGCTGCTACGTCGAAGGCCTCTCCTTCGAAATGGCGCCCGACTGGCGCAAGACGCTTGGTCAACCTACGGAGCGCCCCGGGATGTGGGGTTACTGGCAGTACCGCTCGACGGATGGCTTCGGTTTCCACGAGTATCTCCAGTTCTGTGAGACGCTCAAGGCGGATGCTCTTTACGTCGCATTTGCGGGGATGACGGTACACCCTGAAAACAACTGGCCACTGGACAAGATCGACCCGGTGGTGCAGCAGACACTGGATGCCATCGAGTACGCCATCGGGCCGGTCACAACCAAATGGGGCGCGCTGCGAGCGAAGCGCGGACATCCAAAACCGTTTCCTCTCAAGTATGTCGAGATCGGCAATGAGCATCCGCCCGCACTCTATGGCGACTACTACGCCGTGTTTCGAAAGGCGATCAAGGCCAAGTACCCACAGATTCAAGTCGTGATGTCGATGTTCTGGAGCGGGCTCAACCAGCCTGCCATCGACCGTGTTGGGGATGCCAATATCGACATCGTGGATGAGCATGCCTACCGGGGCTCCGGATGGGCGCGCAGCAGCTTTGACTACTTTGACCGCTATCCGCGCAAGGGCTGGGGGATCTACATGGGTGAGTACGCCCATAATCAGCGTGCAGATTTCAGCGCCGCACTCGATGATTCTCTCTTCCTGATGATGATGGAGCGCAACGGCGATCTGGTCAAAATGGCGAGCTATGCGCCTCTCCTCGCCAATGTCAACAAGCGCGACTGGGGCGTCAATCTGATCGAGTTTGACAGCCACCGCAGCTTTGCCCATGCCTCGTACTATGTCCAGAAGCTCTTCCGTGAAAACCATCCGGATCGAAGTCTCAAGACAACCGTTACGACGACCCCGGCGCCTGATCTAAAGGCCCCCCTGATGGCCGGTAAGATCGGACTGGGAGCCTGGAACACATCCACCGAGTTCAAAGAACTTCGTGTCTATGATGCGGAGGGGAAGCTGATCCATGGTGATGACTTTGCCGATCTCTCCGCATTTGATACGCCGCAGAGCGGAACTTGGTCAGTCAAAAATGGTGTCCTTCAGCAGACAGATACACGCGTCGATCCTGCGATGCTCTTGCTCAAGCGTCCTCTGACGACTGGCAAGATCACCGTTAAGGCCCGGCGTGTGGATGGCCGTGAAGGCTTTCTCCTCTTCTTCAATGCCGAGAACCGTGACCGTTTTCTCTTTGGAAATTTCGGTGCAAATGGGAATGAGTTCACTGCCATCCAGGAGCGTGGTGTTCCGGATGACTGTGCATTCCGCGGTGGACGAAGCACCCCTGGCCCCATTGAAAAGGGGCGTTGGTATGAGCTGACGCTGGTCATCACGGAGAACCGGGCAGAGCTCTTTCTGGATGGAAAACGCGTCTCCGATGCCCGCGTTGAAAAGATGCCTAGCTTCTTTGCAACCGCTGGTCTTCGTCAGAAAGATGACACGGTTATCGTCAAGGCAACCAACTACAGTGCTCAACCGCGCGAGGCTGAACTAGTCATCGATGGCACAGCAATAAAGGGTGTGAGTGGCCGGCATTTTATCTATCAAGCCAGCGCGCTCAGTGATGACAACTCGCTGGAAAACCCGACAAAGCTTGTGCCACGGGAGACGACATTTCCGATCACGGGTAATCGGATAAAGGTGACGTTACCACCCTTTTCGGTGAGTGTGATGCAAGTCCCGGCAAGGAGCAAACAGGGTCGGCAGTAGGGACTGGCTGCTGTGCGATGCCCGCATTTTGAGATTGATTCAAGTTGCGAGATGAATGATGAATAAACCTCTCGTAGGGGCAGGCCTCTGTGCCTGCCCGCGGTTACGCATTACTTTCCGCTTGCGGGGTGGATGCCTCGCGTTCGTGCCGAAGTCGCCGGTACACACTGGTACCACTGATGTTGGCGGCTACACTTTCGTCTCCCGGCCCTCCCGCTCAACATTCCACCCCCCTGCGCGTTGTCACGTTTTTCTGTGCCAGTTGTTGAATCTAACTGGTGGATGTCAAAATTCT
>CAIWTR010000628.1 GCA_903915615.1 uncultured Armatimonadota bacterium | reverse complement strand
CGCTGTAGCGCCCTTGGACTAAAGACGACGATGCTGACCGGGGACACGGCTGCAGCCGCGACCAGCCTCGCGACATCGCTGCATATGCAGGATGTTCGTGCGGAGCTGCTTCCTTTGGAAAAACAGGATGCCGTAAAACTACTTCAACAAAGTGGTGAAGTTGTTGTGATGGTGGGGGATGGAATTAACGACAGTGCTGCACTGGCGCAATCGAACATCGGTATGGCGATGTCGACTGCCGCGACGGCTGTTACGGTTGAAATCGCGGATGTCGCATTGCTTCGCGCAGACATTCGCCTTGTCCCTGAGCTGATTCACCTAAGCCGAATGGTGCGAAGCACTCTCTGGACAAACATCACCATCGCTCTCGCATTCAAGGCAGTATTCTTTGCGCTCGCGCTGCTAGGAAATGTACAGCTGTGGATGGCAGTCCTCGCGGATGTAGGCGCAGCGCTCCTCGTGACCCTCAATGGGCTTCGCCTGCTAAACGCGCGGCTTGGAACAACGAAGTCTTAGGACTTGGCGGCTCCGCGAACATTCACTACGCCTCCGTAGCGGCGGTCGCGGCGCTGAAACTCACGAAGCGTGTCAACGAGCTGAGGCGTTCTGAAGTCGGGCCATCGGGTTTCTACGACCACGATCTCTGCGTAAGCAATCTGCCAAAGCAGATAGTTTGAAATACGCATGTCGCCTGCTGTTCTAACCAATAGATCCGGGTCAGGCAGTCCAGCCGTGTAAAGTCCATCGCTGAAGACGTCAGCCGTGATTTCATCAACTGAAATTTCGCCGCTTAGAACAAGTGCGGCAGCCCGCTTTGTTGCCCGCAAAATCTCATCCCGCGAACCGTAGTTCAGACAAATGTTCAGAACCAAGCCCGTATTCGCACGTGTCAGCTCGATATGACGTGCGAGCTCATCCTGCAGGGCTTTCGGGAGCGTCGTAAGGTCGCCGCTAAACATCATCCGGACGTTGTTTGAATGCAGCTCCATCAGCTCACGCTTGGCGCCTTCGATAAAGAGAGACATCAAACCATCCGTCTCATCCTTTGGACGGCTCCAGTTTTCTGTCGAAAATGCATAGAGCGTCAACGCACCGATACCGAAGTCGCTAGCCGAGCGGACGATCTCACGGACGCTTTGATAACCCTGATGATGCCCAAGCAGGCGGGGCATCCCACGCTCACGCGCCCATCGGCCATTACCATCACAAATGATGGCGATATGCCGTGGAAGACGGCTCGGATCGATTTCATCCGGAAGAACGGCAGAGGTTCGCTTGCTCATGTTTGGTTCACTTTGCTGGGCAAAGTAATACTCAGACTTAACCACAAACCCCTCTCGGATGCAAGCGGTTCTAGCGCTCGAAAGCCGTTACCGTGATGGCATCCAGGATATTTACCAAAGGCAAACCCGTCACCGAGACGATCTTTACCTCACCCGGACTCACATGGAAGCCATTGTCACTGAGCGTTAGGCGTATCGCATCATCCTTTGCCCGGATCACGACGAATGGGGCAAAGCGCTCGGTACGGATGTTGACATTCCCGGATGCATCCAGACTCAGATTTAGCTTGACCTGACCTGTTCGAAGGTTTTTGGGCTCCGCCAAGAGGGTTGTCGTGTGCGCAACAAGCTTGTTGTCTGCAGTTATCCGTGCCTCTGCATAGACTTCCTCTGGGGAGTCTGCGATGAATCCCGGCAGCGTGACGCCTGCAGCATCCCGTAGAGCACTGTCCCCATCTACACGAAGCGCCTTACGATCCGCGACGATCAGCTGACCATCGAATGTGCGGATACTCAGCTCGATGTTGGCATCGATACGCTCTGTCAAATCATTGACAACATGCGCGGTGACACGGTTGCCCGTCTTGACGATGCTCACAATGCGCGGCGCATAGCTACGTTTCACTTGGTAATAAGCAAGCTTAGGGACACCTGCACTGTCGATCACCGACCAGCTGTGGGTTGCCCAGCAGTCGTTCAGCTGCCAGAACAATGTTCCCATACAGCGTCCGCGCAGGCTCCTCCAGTGCTCAATACCGCACTGCAATGCCAAAGCCTGATTCGTCTGGCCATAGTAGATAAAGTCATCAAAGGTCGTGGGTTCAGGGAAATGTCTGGTGATGAACCCAAGATACGTCTCGTAACCCTTGCGTGTCTTGTCATGCCACTTGGATACATCGGAGTTGACATCCCAGTCGGATGGTGCCATCACTGTTCGCCAGGCTGCCGGACCCGCTGGAGCGGCAAAACCAAACTCACTACTGAAACGGCAGCTGCTCTTACGGTAGTTGACCCAGTCGCCATCCGAGCCTGGATCCTTCGAATGCCAGACATTCCAGTAATGCGCAGTCCCGAAGTTTTCATTCTGCGCATTGCCTTCGCCTGCATCCCCATAGGGCGAATTCGGTAAGAACATCCGCTTTGGATCCTCGTTTGAAAGCACGGATGGCAGTATTTCACCAATAATCCGTTCGCCGAAGAAGCGGGATGGAGCACGATCACCTGACCATTTACCCTGGCTCAGCTCGAGGTTTTCATTGCCACCACACCACATCGCAAGCGAGACACGGTGCCGAAGGCGTCGCACCTGAACGCTTGCTTCATGACGGACATTGCGGACAAAGCTGACATCGTCATCCGGGTAGGAGGAACACGCAAACGGGAAGTCTTGCCAGACCAGGAGACCAAGCTCATCGCAGAGGTTGTAGAACGTCTCAGATTCGTATTGACCGCCTCCCCAGACGCGCAGCATTTGCAGACCGGCATCCCGGGCTTGTGTCAGCCGCTCACGCAGGCGGGCATCGGTGACCTCACCGGGGAAACAGCCATCCGGGATCCAGT
>CAIWTR010000627.1 GCA_903915615.1 uncultured Armatimonadota bacterium | reverse complement strand
GACTCCATCAACGCGGCGGGAAAAACGGAACGACATAGTGATTACTCCAAGGTTAGATTTTGTTGAAACGATGTACCAAGCCGGTACAGAAAAGTGGGCTTAGAAGCGGCCTTCATCCACGAGGCGCTTCGCGGCACTGATTGCCAAAAGATACGAGTGCGGGCCGAATCCGGAAATCTGTCCAGTAACGGCGGATGCCAGGTAGGACACATGCCGATAGGCCTCACGGGAATGGACATTGCTGAGGTGGACTTCAATCGTCGGGAGGCGAACGGCTCGTAATGCATCTGCGATTGCGATACTGGTGTGCGTATACGCTCCCGCATTGATGACAATGGCATCCGCCCAGTCGCGCGCATCATGGATCTGATCAATCAGGACACCCTCATGGTTGCTCTGCTCAATCCGAACCTCACAGCCAATCCGCTTGCCTTCTTGCACGATGAGCTCATTTAGCTCGTAAAACGTGACGGAGCCATAGACATCCGGCTCACGCGTACCTAACAGGTTCAGGTTTGGGCCGTGGATGACCAGGACTTTGATGGGACCGGAAGGGGATAGCTGCATTGATGTCACCGCTCCTGAAGCGCTACGGTGTCGACATAACCCGCACAAGTCTTGTGATGGGAGTGCAGCATTTCGCAGCGTTGAACTTTGCGCGTAGTATATCGCCGCCAGCGTTCGGCAGATACAATCATCGGCATGAATGGACCGACCTTAAAGGTAGCAATTATCGGCGCCGGTGTGATGGGGCAGCAGCATGCCCGCTCATGGACGCACGTGCCCTATGCGACTGTAACCACCATCTGTGACTTCAATTTGGATGCCGCAAACAAGCTGGCAACTGAGTTCCATGCGGCGGCGACAGCCAGTATCGATTCTGTGCTGGCATCCGATGTGGATGTCGTCAGCGTCTGTATTCCGACCTGTTTCCACACCGACACAGCAGTGAAGGTTTTGGAATCCGGTAAGCATTTGCTCCTCGAAAAGCCGATGGCCCTTACGGTCGAAGATTGTCACACAATAGAGGCTGCGGCCGAGGCATCCGGTAAGCTTCTCACCATCGGACAGGTTGTACGCTTCTTCCCTGAGTATGAGAATGCTAAGCGTGCCGTCGATGCTGGCGCCGTTGGAACGCCGGCTGTTGTGCGCTGCCGCCGCGGAGGCATTTTTCCGCTTTGGGGCACCTGGTTCCACGATGTCAACAAGTCTGGCGGAGCCATTTACGATGTGGGTATCCACGAGATTGACTGGTTGCTTTGGCTCTTTGGCCCTGTCGAGCGCGTCTATGCCCGTTCACTTACCGAATCGCTTGGCGAGGACAGCAAGCAGGACTTTGCGCTCGTGACATTGCGCCACAAGAGCGGTGTCATCTCGCACATGGAAGCTTGCTGGGCGGATCCAGTGGTTTCGTACAACGCATTTGAAATCGCTGGTGATGGCGGCTTGCTGACCCACGACTCGCGAAATAACGCGACGTTGTTCATCTCGACGGCTGAGAAGCAGGAAGCGATGTCGCCGCTTGCGGATGCCGATGAGCCTTACAACAAGCAGATTGCCGCATTTGCAAAGTCGATTGTCGACGGGACGCCACTTGCGGTGACGGGTGCGGATGGCCGAGCGGCCATTGCCGTCGCTGCTGCCGCTCTTGAATCATCCCGCACACGAAAGGTGGTCACTCTGTGAAAAACATCGTTCTACTTTCATCCGCCCACCTGCACGCCGATGCGTATATCCACGAGCTGAGCACCGTCTCGGATGCCCGTATCGTCGGCGTGTATGACAACGACCCCGCACGCGCTGAGGCTGCGGGAACCCGCTACGGAATCCCTGTCTTCCCGGCCCTTGATGCAGCCCTTGGCGCATCCGATGCGGCCATCATCTGCAGCGAAAACATCCACCATGAAATGTTCGCCTTGGAAGCAATCAAGGCTGGCAAGCATGTTCTCTGTGAGAAGCCGCTGGCGACAACGCCTGAGGCAGCACTCCGGATGGTTAATGCCGCAGATACCGCAGGCGTCCTCCTTATGACGGCATTCCCGTGCCGATTTAGTCCGGCTTATCAGCAGTTCAAGCGATTAGTGAACAGCGGGGCCATCGGGGATATCCGGGCACTGCGTGGAACCAATCAGGGGATGTGTCCTGGTGGCTGGTTTGTGCAGAAGGAACTCTCGGGCGGCGGCGCTGTGACAGACCACACGGTTCACGTGACTGACCTGTTGCGCGACCTTACGGG